>QWOS01000110.1 GCA_003669555.1 Planctomycetota bacterium | reverse complement strand
TTCCTGGCAGACCGGTCAGCCGACCCCTTCGCCACCGTGGTGGACCGTCTGTTGGCCAGCCCCGCACACGGGGAGCGTTGGGCCCGCCACTGGCTTGATCTGGCCCGCTATGCCGACAGCAATGGCATGGACGAGAATATGGCGCACGCCAACGCCTTCCGTTACCGGGACTGGGTGATCAACGCGCTGAACGCCGATATGCCTTACGACCAGTTCGTCACCCGGCAAATCGCTGGCGACCTGTTGCCGGGCGATACCGCCGCAGAGAAAGCCGCCGGCATTACCGCCACCGGGTTTCTGGTGATTGGCCCAAAAATGCTGGCTGAAGACGATCCGCGAAAAATGGAGATGGATATTGTCGATGAGCAGCTCGACACGCTGGGTCGGGCCTTCCTGGGCATGACTTTCGGTTGCGCCCGCTGTCATGACCACAAGTTCGACCCGGTGAGTGCCGCCGATTACCACGGCCTGGCGGCCATTTTCAAAAGCACCAAGACTATGGCCAATTTCAATGTGGTGGCCATGTGGCACGAGCGTTCTGTAGCTGGCCCGGAGATCCTGGCGCGCAAGGCAGCCCAGGGCGTTCAGCTTGCCGCAGCGAAAAAGTCCCTGAATGATCGTGTGGCAGCCGAACGAAGTGCGCTTGTCAAAGACCTGCCCCGCCATCGCCTGGCTATCGCAGTGGCCGAGGCGGTGCTGGCCCGGCAGAAGACCAGCACTCTGGCGCTGGAGCCGCTGATGAGCGCCGGCAAATCACTACCCACCGGGGGCATTTTGCTGGAGGCCGAGAAGTTTGACCGTGGTAACCTGGTGCGTGATTTCACCACCTACGGCCTGGGCATCGGCGTGGTGTACAACGCAGGTCCGATCCCCAATATGGCCGAGTATGACTTCGCGGTGACCAAAGCCGGGGTTTACCAGGTGGAATCCCGCCATGCCGCCGCCGAGAGCCGCCCGGCGCGTTTGCTGGTGGATGGCAAACTGCTCAGGGCTGATGCGGTGGGTGCGGTGACCGGATCCTGGACCCCCGAGAGCCAGCGTTGGGGGGTGGAGGGGCAGGTGCGACTGGCCGCCGGCAAGCATGTCCTGCGGCTGGAACGGGATGGCCCTGTGCCGCATGTGGACAAGTTTGCCCTGGTGCGCCGGGATGATCTGGCCCAGGCGACGGTGTTGGCGGGGCCGCTGCTGGTGGCTGATGCCGCAGCGGAAAAAAAACTGCCAGCCGGACTGGTGCAAGCCTGGGTGGAATATCTGGGGCGCAAGGATGTCAAGAAGCCTGATGGGGCCATGCTTGCCCAGGTTTTGGCTGATTCCAAGGGGCCTCTTGGTGCCGTGAAGGACACCGATACCTTGTATGAGGAAAAGACTGGCGCCAGCCTGAAGCTTTTGCGCGAGGCGGTGGTGGCAACTGAAAAACTGATGCCCGTCGAGCCCATGGCCATGGCTGCCGAGGAAGGTAAGATCGGCAACCTGAAAATCCATCTCCGCGGCAACTACCTCACGCTGGGGGAGGAAGTGCCGCGGGTATTTCCCCGGGCCATCGCCGGCGAGAAACAGCAGGCCATCGACGACAAGCACAGCGGGCGGCTGGAACTGGCCCGCTGGATGGCCCGGCCCGAGAATCCTCTTACCGCCCGGGTAATCGTCAACCGGCTTTGGCACTGGCACTTTGGCGGTGGTCTGGTGCGCACGCCTGACAATTTCGGTCGGTTGGGTTTGCCACCCGCCAACCCCGCATTGCTCGACTGGTTGGCGGTGGAAATGGTCAAGCAAGGCTGGTCCCTGAAAAAGATGCACCGTCAGATGGTGCTTTCTAGCGCTTACCGCATGAGTTGCACCTACGACGAGAAGTCGCATCAGGCCGATCCCGACAATGCCCTGTTCTGGCGGTTCAATCGCAAAAGACTGGAGGCGGAGGCCTTGCGCGACGGCATCATCGCTGTGGCTGGTGATCTGGATCGCACCATGGGTGGCACCCTGCTCACCGTGAAAAACCATAGCTATGTCACCAGCACCGCCAGCGAACGCTTTGACCCTTACCATGTCAATCGCCGCAGTGTTTACCTGCCCATCACCCGCTCCAGCGTCTACGACTTCTTCCAGGCTTTCGACTTTGCTGATCCCAGTGCCTCGAACGGCGAACGGGTGGCCACCACCGTTGCTCCCCAGGCTTTGGCCCTGCTCAATAGTCGGCTGATGGAAGAGAAGACCCTCTCCTGGGCGAAAAAGCTGCTGGCCCGGCCGGGCCAGACTGGGCCAGGCCGGGTGGAGGAGATTTACCGGACGGCTCTGGGCCGTAAACCGGAGCCCGGCGAACTGCTGCGGGCACTGTGGTTTGTCGAGCAGGTGCGGCCGGGCCTGAGCGGTGACGATAAGGAAAAGGAAGCAGGCTCCTGGCAAGCCCTCTGCCGGGTAGTGCTGGCCTCTAGCGAGTTTGTCCATGTGGACTGAAAAACCCCAAGGTTATCCCATGCCCTGCCGTCGACAACTGCTCCAGACTGCCAGCGCCGGCTTTGGTGCCTTGGCCTTGCAGGGTCTGCTGGGCCTGGAACCACAAGCCAGGGGGGCGGCCCCCGGCCCGTTGACTCCACGCCAGCCCCACTTTGCTCCGCGCGCCAAGCGGGTGATCTTTTTGTTCATGCATGGCGGCCCCAGCCATGTCGACACCTTCGACTACAAGCCGTTGCTCAGCCGCGATGATGGCAAGCCGTTGCCATTCGCCAAGCCTCGTATCGTCTCCAGCCCCACCGACAACCTGCTGGCCTCGCCCTGGAAGTTCCGCCAGCACGGGCAAAGCGGCCTTTGGGCCAGTGAACTGTTCCCTCACGTCGCCAGTCAGGCCGACAAGCTGTGCATGCTCAACGCCATGCATGGCTCCAATTCCCGCCATGGCGGAGCGCTGCTGGAGTTGCACACGGGTTCTGACACTTTTATCCGGCCCAGCATGGGTAGTTGGGTCACCTACGGGCTGGGCACCGAGAACCAGGATCTGCCAGGCTATGTGACTCTGTGCCCATCGCTCAGCCATGGTGGCGTCAACAACTGGTCTAGCGCATTTCTGCCGGCGGCCCACCAGGGAACCCCTCTGGGGGCCTCGAGCACCCCCGCCGACAAGGTGACCATCCCCTTCATCGCTGGCAAGACGCCCCGCGCGGCGCAACGGCTGGAGATTGACTTTTTACAAGAGATGAACCGCCGCAAGCTGGAGACAAGCGGTCCCGATCAGGCTCTGGAAGGGCGTATCGAGAGCTTTGAGCTGGCCTTTCGCATGCAGGCGGCTGCCCCTGAATTGCAGGATATCTCGGGCGAGACACAAGAAACCCACAAACTGTATGGGCTCGACCGGCCCGAGACGAAAAATTATGGCCGCATGTGTCTCATGGCGCGGCGATTCGCCGAGCGTGGTGTGCGCTTTATTCAGTGCAGCCATAGCTACAAGTGGGACCAGCATGGAGGGCTGAAGGGTGACCACACCAAAAACGCCCTCGAAGTGGATCAACCTATCGCCGGTTTGCTAACCGATCTCGACCGCCGCGGGCTGCTAGCCGATACCCTGGTGTTGTGGGGCGGTGAATTTGGCCGCACACCGGCCGGGCAGGGCCGTGATGGCCGTGACCACCACCCGCATGCTTTCACCATGTGGATGGCGGGCGGTGGCGTGAAGGGTGGCATGGCGTATGGCAAGACCGACGATTACGGCTACTACGGTGCAGAAGACAAGGTCCATTTTCACGACTTGCACGCCACTATCCTGCATCTGCTCGGCCTCGACCACAAACGCCTGACCTACCGCCACGCCGGCCGCGATTTCCGCCTCACCGATGTGCATGGTGAAGTGGTGACCAAAATCATGGCCTGAGCCACAACCGTATTTTTTGCAAGGAGCCCCGTGGCGGGCAACCCGGTATTGCGAGCCTGAAATATACCTGGGATACCTGTCTTGATTGTTAGCACGGTTCGCCAGGAAAGGCAGGCCGGTTTCAGACGGATTTGCCATGCTGCCTGGCGTGGGTGAACCAGTATCCCATGCCCATGACGGCCAGCACGGTGACGATACCCAGCAGGGCCGGGATCCTTTTTTGGCTATCCAGCAGAGCGAAAACGATGGTCCAGGCTGAAAGGCCCAGAAAAACCAGGGCTGGCAGCGGATGCAGGGGGCACCTTACTGCGTGGGCCAGATCGCGGCGACGGCGTAGCGGGAAAATACTGGCAATGACCAGCGCGCTGATGAGAGTAAGACCCACCGAGGTGTAATCGAGGATCTGCAAAAAAGAACCCGACCAGCACAAGCCGATTGCCAGGCCCGCCTGCATGAGCAACCCTGCCACAGGAGTGTGCCGGGTGACATGCAGTTTTCCGGCCAGGCTGGGGAAGCAGCCGTCGCGGGCCATGGCCACCGGCAAGCGGGATCCTGCCAATAAGTAGGAACTCACCGAGGCTATTAGCCCCAAACCCAGGACTACACTCAGCAGGTTGGCCACGCCGGGGCCAAACAGTTCGCGCATGGCCAGGTCGGCGACAGGGCCCACTTCTTCGACCGGGCGTTGCCGCATCCCCTGTGGGTCGAGGGCTAGAATGTATACCAGGTTCAGCAGCAGGTAGAGGGCGGCCACCAAGGTGCAGCCCCCCAGTGTGGACCAGGGGAGGAGCTTGCCGGGGTCGCGTATTTCACCCGCCAGGTAGCCGGCGCTGTTCCAGCCGGCATAGGCGTAGCCCACATAGATCAGACCCACCGCCAGGGTGCCCCATTCCGCCTGATCGGGCCAGTGACTGGCTGCCAGATGGCTCCAGTCGGCCTTGGGAGACAGGATTCCTGCCAGCCCCATTCCCATCAGCACCACCAGCTTGGCCAGGGTGGTAACGATTTGAACTCGTGCGCTCTGTCTTTGACCCAGGCAGTGTCCAAGAGTGATACCGGCGATAAGCAGGCTTGCCAGCATTGGCTCGAGATTGTTCAGTAGCCAAACGGGCAGGGAATCATGCCAGGGCAGGAGGATGGGGGTGGTGGCATAGTTGGCGGCCAGGCGGGACACCACCGCAGTGGGTGCCGCGAAACCGACCAGGAAGCTCAGCCAGCCAGCCACCACACCCGCTGCCGGGCCAAAAGCCTCTCGCGCGAAGACATAGTCACCCCCCACACGGGGCAGGGCGGTGGCCATCTCCACCATGCACCATGCACCGCAAAGAGCCATCAGGCCGCCCAGGGCCCATAGCGCCAGCAAGGCTGCCGGGTTGCCGGTGTCGCGCAGCGTGTAACCTGAGGAGGTGAGGATACCCGCCCCCACCATGCCGGCCACCACCACAAAGATACCCGTGGGCAGGCCATAGCCACGGGGCGGCAGGTCGCTCATCGGCTACCTTCGGGCTTCCTGGCATCTGCTATTTTGGTGAAAGTGACCAGATAGTTTTCCTTCATGATGTCTTTGATTTCGCTATTTTTCCGGAAGCCGCCCTGGGTCACCTCGCGCTCTACCACGGCCTGGCTGGCCCGCACATGACCCAGGATCCATTCACGGCTCACACCGGGTTCGCGGATGAAGTCTACAATCACCAGCCGGCCACCCGGTTTCAGGGCCTGGTGGATCGATTCCAGAATCCGGCTGGGGAACTCGAAGTGGTGGTAGGTATCGCAAATGAAAACCAGATCAACCGAAGCAGGAGGTAATCCGGTGGAGGCATCTTTACCCAGAATAACCTGGATGTTGCCGATTTTTTGCTCCGCGGCGGTTTTGCCAATGTGATCCAGGAACTCCTGGGCGATATCAACTGCCAGCACCTTGCCCTGCTGGCCAACCGCCTTGGCGATCAGGCGCGTGTACAAGCCGGTGCCGGCGCCCACATCGGCCACGGCCATGCCGGGCTTGAGATCGAGGGCCTTGAGCACCTCGGCCCGCTTGTCGAAAACCTCACGGCTTTCGCCCTCGAAACGCTCGACGAATTTGGCCACCTCGGGTTTCCGAAACTGATCGTTGATCCCTGGCTTGACGCTCTTTTCCTGGGCAGGGGAGTGCCATGCCAACAGGCCAGCTATAGAGGTAGCAAAAGATAGCTGAAGCCAGTTGCTTGCCGATCGCATGGCGTGATCCTTTTCTGGGTAAGGAAACCAGTTCATACCATACCACCGACCTGGCACTGGTGCCGTTAACCCCAAGCCTCTGAACCTTCGATGTTAGGCCGGAATTACAAAGGGGGAAAATCAGGCGGGCCTCCTGGTTACCCATGCGGCACAGGTACGGGATCAGGGTCTGGCCAGCATGCCTTCCAGCAGCACCCCCATCACCATACGGGCCAAATCACGGGGGGATTGGCTACCTGGGGGATGGGGGGAGCGATCCAGCACCCGGTCGATCAGCAGCATGGCGGCACCGTGCATGGCGGACCAGCCTGCAAGAGAGAAACGGGCCACTTTGCCAGTCCGGATCGTTCCATCGCTTTCCGCTGCCTCCACCTCAGTGACGAAGCAGGCGAAAGTTTTCTTCTGGGCGGCTTGCAGTTCTGGTGTCTGGACGGCTGCCACATCGGGTGAGAACATCACCCGGAAAAAAGCCGTGTGGGTGGTGGCGAACTCCAGGTAAGCAATCGAAAGCTTTTCCAGCCGCAGTTTGCGGTTAGCGGTCTGCCCCATGCCATCTTTGAGGCATTGCAGCAGGGTAGCCTGCCCTTCCAGCGCCAAAGCGGCGAGGATATCGGCCCGGCTGGCAAAATGGCGGTAAGGGGCATTGTGCGAGACCCCCGCCGCCCTGGCCGCCTCGCGCAGCGTGAAACCGCGCACACCTTCGGTGGCGACCAGGCCAAGTGCGGCATCGAGCAGCGCCTGGCGCAGATCCCCATGATGGTAAGCCTTGTCTCCGGCTGGGGAGCGTGGCTTCTGCGAGGGCTTGGCGTTTTCCATCATAGCATTGTACTCCTGTTGTTGACAGCGTCAACAACAGGAGTACGACGACAAGCGCCGACCTTTTGGCGGCTGTTGCCAACTGGCGGCGCGGCTAGACCAGTTCGGTTCCAGCGCGGACTCCCGAAAGATAGGCACCATGCACGGTCGCCGGGTATTTCCGGTTGGTTGCCTCACCGGCGAAATAGATCATCTGGCCTACATTCGCGGCCAGGTCATCGTACATTTTTCCCTTGGCTCCCACCGGGATATACGAATACGACCCATAAGAAAAAGGATCTGAGCCCCAGCGTGTGATCTGATAACCCACAGGATCAGGAACACTCGGGCCATAGATTTTTCGCAGGGTGACCATGGCATCCTGGACAATCATGGCATCGGTCCAGAACTCGATTTGCCCACCGAAATCAGCGGCATTGAAGCCCACCAGCATCGGCTGACCTGTCTGACGGGACAGGCTGCACCATTCAGCCCAGCGTCCGTTGAGGGTGGGAATATATCCCAGCCAGTCGTATTTTTCTGCCCAGAACACTTTATTGAACCGCAAAAAGCATTTGTTGAGAAGGCCCATCCGGAGCGAGTTGATGGCGGTTAGCTTGGCAGTTGGCAGAGCTGGAGAAAACTGGATCGAACCCGACTTCAGGACTCCCAGAGGCAGTGTGACAACCACCCGGTCACCCGTGAAAGTGCCGGTTTTTGTGTCAACATAAACCTGGCCTGACTGCACCCGGACTTTGGTGACTACCTGCCCTAACTGGATGGAGAGACCTTTGGCCAGATAGTCCGTGATGGAACGATAACCTTTGGTGAAAAACAGGTCTTTCCCGGAAAAGTCTGAATCCTGATCGAACCATAATGCTGAAAGCGAACTGCTGGCACCCCCATACTCCTGCTCGTAATCACTGTTGATCAGGTAGCGCATGCTGGCTTGTTCGGCGGCAGTCCGTGATGCCCAGGCGGTTCTGGCTTCTATCACCGATTGAAGGGGGGCATCTGTCGATAAAGTGTTTTGCCCGCTGGTGATGGCTTTTTCGATCAGTGTGCGCAACGACTCGAGTTTGGTTGACCCGGCCGCATCCAGCGGCTTCCCTGCTGTGTCATACACAATCTGCGAATCAGATAGCGTGGTGACGAGCGGCGCGCCAGCCAGCTTGGCGATTGGTGTGATCGGATTGCCGGTGGGCCCATGAATCCAGGAGGCTCCCAGGTCCACTGGTGCATCGCCCCAGAGCGAACTGGTCGCGATCCTCCCGCCGATACGCGAGCGGCCCTCCAGCAATACCACACTGTGGCCCCGGGCGATCAGGGTGTTAGCCGCCGCAAGACCCGAAATGCCGGCCCCGATAACGATCACACGCCTGCTGATGACAGCTGCTTTTGCTTCCGGATTTTTGTTGGCCATTGCCAGCAATGGGACAGCGGTTGATGTCAGAAAGGAGCGCCGATTCATATTCAGAATTCCTGCAAGCACAAGATGGTCAGACAGAGGGGTTCAAGGGACACCCCCAACATCGTGGAAACCATAGGTCAGAAAACCAGCGGAAAAGGGTAGGTGGCAAAGATGAAGGAAAATTAATCTTGGACGATTGTTTCCGGGGCATGCCACGCCCTGCAGGCGGTGGCAAGGCATAGTGATGATGCCCTTGCCAAAATTTTCTGGCGCATGGCAGATGGGGATGCCATGGCTTGAATTTCGCCCGGTGACGCCGGCTGGCTGATGCCGTGGACGATTGGCGGCCGGTCGCGTGGTGAACGAAAGGTGGAAAAAGGCAGCGCCAATCTGAAAGGCGCTGGTGCAGGCCGGATTAGTGCCAAAGAATGCCCAGGGGGATTCCCGGGCTGGTACATCGTTTTATTCCTTTACCTGAATCACCAGATCACCATTTTCAATCTGCAAATTGCCAAGCCAATCCGGTTTCCTGACTTCCATCTGGTTGCCCAGGGTGATTCTGCCACCGTCCGAATGAGCCAAAACAATTTTGCCAGCCTTACCCGGTTCCCGATTTTCGGCCTGGGACTGGATCACCAGTCGGGATCCGTCCTCCATATCCAGCAGACTTCCCGGCCTGACTGCCAAAAAAATCGGCCTCATGTCGCTGGTTGCTGTTTCCAGATCCACCACCCAGCGAGATCCCTTGGCCAATCGGATGGAGGAGGCATCGGCATCAATCGACCTGGCTTCCAGTTTGCCGTGGAAAACAAGTGACTCGAAGGCCTGCAATCGGACTTTATCCGCTGAAAAAATGTTGCCTACTTCAACATGTGCCTTCGCTTCAATCGACACCAGGCTATTGGCTTCCAGCGAGACAACTCCCAGCTTGATGCCGCCATGGGTGGTCACGGTGATGTGGTGGTTGCTGGAAATAACCCTGGCGTTGGAGTTTCCAGAAACACTTTCAGGGCGTACAGACCGCGAAAGCAGTTCAATGTTGGCCTTAGCTTTGACGAGGCCATCCAGATAAACCGGACCACCCCCCGACAGGGTGACGGATGATCCCAGGGATTCGATTTTCGAATCAGCACCCAGTGTTATCGGTCCATTGGCACTTGCGAGGCAGATTGCCCCCTGGGCCTGGATGGTGCCGAACCGGACTGATGTATGCCCGGTCGCATTCACATGACCAACCGCGTGGATTTGCGCCAGGCGCGAATCCACTTCCTGTTGGGCAAACAGGTCCAGATCGCCACCCAGGTCCATTTTTCCGAACAGAACCATGCTGCTCATCCCAGTGACATCCAGACTGCCGGAGGAAGCAAAATCCTGGCAATTGAAACGGGTTCGGGTTGAGTTGTTGCCACGCAATCGCAACAGGTTGGGTTCCATAAACGCCAGGGCTGGCAATTCCGGGCAAGTCATTCTGGCGGAAGCACCTTTTTCTGGCGTTTTTTTTGATGACTCCATGGTGATGGAATAGCTACCACCAGGGATCTGGATCTCCAGTGAAGCAGCTTTTGAATCGATTGAAAAACCATCCACCGATTCGAATCGCAATTTCCTGGAGTTGATTTCCAGCCTGCCGTTTTTCCCCCAGGTGTGCAGAATCTCCATGGGACCAGACGGGGCCCGGCCTGCCACCACCAGGGTGTCAGCTCCGGCACTACCCATGAAAACGCATGGGCAATCGGGTAGTGGATTTCCGCCAGTCAGGTCAAGAACCAGATGGCAATCCCCTGCATTTGCAGTCAGGGTCAACTCGGATATCCAGTCGCTCACATATTTGAAAGCCAGCGCACTTTTTCCGGTTTGGTATGCGACCAGGAAATCATCCTCGCGCACCAGGTTCAGATCGCCAGTGAACTGGATTGCAATGGCCTTGGACTGGCGCACACCCATGGTGATTTGCTCATGAATCTCAGGCTGGCCATCGGTAGAGGCAATTGCCGCCACTTCCAGAATACCTGGCGGCATGGTTCCTGTGAGGAGGCCTTTTTCGGAATGAAAAATCAAACCGGCAGGTAATTCTTTTCCAGCATTTTTTGCTGGGGAACCCTCTGGCGAAAACCATTTCACCCCGGACAGAGAGTATTTGGTGGATGGGCCCTCCCCAAAGGCAAGCTGGTAATGGATGGGCTGGCCTTCCGCATAATCCATTCTTCTGGCTATCTCCTGAACTGGAGATGCTGGCATCGCCGAATCAGGCAAGGCTTCGACATCGCTGTCGGCACCCGGTGGTGGACCACCAAGCCACAGGAACCCGGCGGATGCCAGCAAGCCGGTCATAACGAATGCCATAATAGTTTTTTTTGGAAAGAATCCGGAAAATGGATGTGTTTTTGGCTCGAGTTTCGGAGCGTTGACCGCTTTTTTCAGGGCCGAAACCAAGTCGCTACAGGTGGGAAACCGGTCGGCTGGTTTTTTTCCCAGGGCTTTGCTGATGACCCCTTTTTCTGCCAGGGCCAGGTCCGTCAAATCGGGATGTGAATCCAGGTGGGTCTTGGCCAGATCAATTCCTTTGCCTGGAAACGGTGTGACTCCCCGCAGGTGGCAATAGGTCAACGCCAGGGAATATTGGTCGGAAGCAGGGAGTGGGTACCCCAGCAAGGCCTCAGGTGCCGCGAACCGGACTGTCAGACCGCCACCTATGGTTGGGGAGTGGATTGACACCTGCCGGACCAGACCAAAGTCACCCAGCTTGCATCGTCCTCCCAGAAGGAGGAGGTTGCCTGGCTTGATGTCACCATGGATCAGGGGTTTTTCCAGCGTATGGAGGTAATCCAGCCCTTCCGCCGCATCCTGGAAATGACCAAGAATTTCTTGCGGTTGCAGGCCGGGATGGCCGCTCTGCTGGTTTTGAACCAGTAGATCACCCAGGGTGCCTTCAGCCAATTCGCTCCCGATAACCAGCCAGCCCTGGGTTGACCAGACACCGAACATACCTAGAAGGTGCAGATGTCGCAACTTCTTCAGGTTGGCAAGGCCGCGCAGCTCCGCATCGGATTTTTTCGTCCCCAGCCAGACACATTTCAGAGCCACCTGGATTCCACCGGGGCCGCGGGCGCGCCAGACGGTGCCGAATCCGCCCGAGCCAAGGGGTGTCTCCAGAGCGTATCCAGGGATGATCTCTTGCCCTGAAACCAACCCGGGGGGGCTGGTATCCACCTGGGCCAGACGGGCCATCCATTCAGTTCGTCTGAGGGCCTCGATTTCTTGCAAAAAGGCTACAGCGATATCAGGGGCCTGTTCGCAAAAGCGGTGCGGGGCAACGAAAGTTCCTGATAATTGCGAACTGTCCCAGGCCTCGACCAACTCATCGAGGCGGTCAAGTTGTTCTGGAGAGAGCGTTGGCTGGGTCATGGTTCACGCGGTTCAAGGGGTTACTTACCTTCAAACCGTACGGTCATCCAATAGGGGGCCAATCTCCATCCAGTTTTTTCAAAAGCAGGATCCGGGCCGTCCGCCAACGGCGTTTCACCGTGCGGGTTGAAATCTGCAACATTTCAGCCACTTCTTCCTGACGGGCTCCACCATAAAAAATGGCGTCAAAAACTTCTTTTTCTTCGGTAGGAAGCTGTTCAACCATCTCGTGGAAGTTTTGCCACTCCAGGAGGCTTTGGGGTTCGCCATCCAGATCCGGGGGCTCACTGAAGCCTTGATGGGATTCTATAGCCGGGATTTGCCATTTTTTTCGGTGTAATTCCCTGGCCAGGTCCCTGAGTGCCCAGCGAATGTGCTGGAGTGCCAGCGCCATCAAGGCCCGGGTGGTAACCGGCTTCAGCTTGGTGACTGTGGCATGGAGTCGAATCAGGGCATCCTGGAAAAGGTCATCAGCCTCCTCATAATGATGTAAGTCCTTGCGGATATTGAAAATGCGATTGGAAAGCAGTTGGAGACGCTCGAGGCTGTAGGCGAAAAGCCGTTCAATGGCTGTAGCATCACCGTCACGGATCTGGAGAAGGATCGTGCGAACCCCAGTGGACGAATCAAAAACATTCATGAGCCGCCCTGGTTTCTCAAAATGACAAACGAAACCTGGTTGTGCAAACTTTTACCATGATTTTCCCCTCCGTACGAGTTTATTTTATTCAGAACGGGGAAATTTTGTTGGGGATGGGGTGGGGGGAGGAGGCCAACCGCCTGCTTTTTGCCGCTGGAAAACCCCGCCTATTCGAATCAAACTGGCTCTGGCCTATCAGAATCATCAACACCATCCAGAAATGGTCCAACTTTTTGCGAGCCGGGAACGGCGGTGATTGTGCTCTGGCGGGGGCGGTGATTGTCTGTAACCCCCAAAAACATTCCCGGATTTTGGATTTTTCGGGTAAACCACAACTGGCTCTGGGTTGGATTTAGATCTCAAGTGGAACTCTGATTTTTTGGAAATATTTGTCCGGATTGGGGACATGTAATTTGCTTCGGCCCTGGATTGCCCAGTCTGTGCATTTGCATGCTGCATGGCAGCTTTGATGCGTTTTAGTTTGATATTTTCCGGGCGGATGGATGTGAATTCGAGGCCCAAAATAAAATTAAAAAGTATTTGGGAATTATTGGCCCCCCAAATCAATGCCATGCGCTTAGTTTAGTGAAGGCGTTTTTTTGAGGCTAGATAAAGATGCTGGTTTTGAATTTAGTATATTTATTAAGTTCTTTTAGTTTTTTATGATATCTTTCAGGTGGCCTAGATCAAAAGGTCAAGATACGAGGTGGACCATGTTTTTTGGATTCTTGAAAAATGGTGTAAAGGGTCTTTTCCATGGATTTTTTTCCGGGGAAATTCTGCGATGGGCACCCTTTTTGATTGCCTTGTTGTTGCTTCTGACATGGGGAGTTCACTCTTTTAGGGTCCTGTCGCCAGGACTTGCCGATAGCAGCGATGGCCGCAAGGTTATCGAGGAAATGATTGCGAAAATTGCGAAAACGGATCCGCAGGCAGCCGAACAGATTCGGGCTGCATCGCAAGGAAAAAAGGAAAAGGGACTGGCTGTCGCCCTTCTTTATCAAAAGAAAGTCAAAGGCGACCGGGGCATTGTCGAGCTTGCCGATCAATTGGCCACCGGATCTCCCTTGCTCGAGCTCTTCGACCTGGCGACAGACAGCACGATCTGCCCTGACCCCGATTCAAGGAGAGAATTCATAGCCGCCCACGGATCCATCCTGGCCCTGACGGGCAGTGAGGAAATCTTCGCCGATCGGGTTCAGGCCCAGGTGGTTGTGAGGCAACACATGGCACGAATTGAACGAGCAAAAAATAGTCCCGATTGGCCCATTTTGAAGTATGACGCACTGGCCGTCGCGATTCTCGATGGAATTGAGGACCCGTTATTGCGTTCCTATTACCTGGACAATCGCGAGTGGCTTGGCGAGGCTCTTGCCGAGTTCCGTGGAAAAAACAAAGACGGAGAACCCATTCCACCGACGCCTCAAGACTGGGGAGCCCTGATCGCGGTTGCCAAAAAATATCATCCCCTGACGCGGGATGTAGTCCGGGGAGATGGGGCCGACCAGGTGGCTGGGAGCGAAGGACTTGCCATGTTCCTCGACCATGGCGATACTATCAATGGCGATATCATCAAAAATGGCGATATCATCAAAAGTTGTACTGACAAGGGTTTACCTGCCCTGGAGACGGTGGCGGTCTTGTTTGCGAACCCGGCTTGGCCAGCTACCTCTGAAAAACTGGTGGAGATTTTCCAGAACAGAAAAACGGTTTGGGCGGCAGCCATGACAAGCCCACTCGTTCTCAATCTGGATGAAAAAGCGCCAAAATATTCTGAAAAACTGATCAGTAAATTTGGCCATGACGGTATTGCAACCCTGGTGCTGAATGTCTGTCAGGGTTTTGAGGAACCAGCCGCCCAGTCGATTGACAAGTACGGTGATTTGGCGATTTATTCACTAAAAAAATATGGAGAAATACGGCAATTCCAGACAGCAATGAAGATGCCTGGCGGTTTTAGAGCTCCGGCATATATGGTAATCAAAGGGAATGCCGGACTGATTACTGTCAACAACCAGTTCGCAGTAGACCAGGAATTCAACGCAAACGGAGACCCGCAAGGGAAGTGGGGCTGGAAAGATGTTCCCATAGTTGGTGCGCCAATCCATGTGGTCCGGAATTTTGCAAACGATGTACCGAATGAGTGGGGAGACCTCGGTTGGGCAGCATTGGATATTGCGGACGGGGTGCTTTTGGTGGCCACCATTGGGACAACCGCCGGGGGGACAGCGGCAAAGCAAGCCGCAAAGCAAGCGGCAAAAAAAATAGCGATTGAAGGAGCGGAGGCGGCCGCAAAGGCCTCCATAAAAGGGAGCAGGGCCGGTGCTCTGATTGCATACAAGAATGCCCCGCAACTG
>QWOS01000093.1 GCA_003669555.1 Planctomycetota bacterium | reverse complement strand
TGGCTAAGACTGGTGGCATGATGGCAATTCCTTTTGCCGTTATTTCACAATGGGAACTCCAGGTAGTTAATTTTGCAGCTGCGTTTACGAAAGGGAAGGCCAAAAAAGACTATTTTTTAGCTAGAAAAATGCTGCCCGGGAATTGCTGGGGGACAAGCGACGCTTGTCCTCCTTCCCGCGTTTTAACCACAACTTTGCAGCAGGCATGTTAGGGAGTTGGCCAGCAGGCATGGCAGGTGGCAACCACAAGAAAATCCTGCGGTCTTTCCTGGAGTTTCATTGGTGGAGACTCAAGCCGCTGCTATGGAAGTAGATGGAGGTTTGGAAAGTCGCGAGATTGATGTTTTACCTGTGGGCGAGGATAGCCGGTGTCAGATTTTTCTTGATGGCCTATGCCTTGGGGGTTTTCTACGAGCCTTCCCTCAAGCTCCTCCCCCGCAGGAACAAATTCCCGGCCATGTTCACCAACGGCCCGATTTATCAATACGCCTACAGACATGTTAACCCCAGCTCCTTTTTCTGAAATATCATAAAATATATATTGGCTTTAATTAGAGCAGACTTCCAATGGAAATGAGCAGACGATTACCAATAAATACTGTATTTTCCCAAGTTTATGATGCCAGAGCAACTCCATAAATGTGAAACCGGCTCTAATTTGACCATTCTTTTTAATTTGCAGTCGAATTAATGGTACCGTGTTGGTATCATTTATTGGTTGTTTGCAATCATGCCAATTCTTTTGCGATTCAAGATGGATCTCCAAGTTCTGAACCTAATCAATAGTTAACTAGCAGTACTTTTATATTTTAAAGGGGCTGGGCCATGGGCGCTTTCTTCAGGTTGCTTTCGAGACTCAGGGGCCTTGAGGGAGGGGAATCACGGGGTCCCGGCAGTGCCCCACGCGCCAGGCGCCGCCCTGCCATCGAAATCCTGGAAAGCCGCATCAACCCCTCTTTCGGCAACTTGTCCACCATCGCCCAGTCCCTCCGGCAGGCGGAGGATGCCCTACCGCGGATACCCGGCCTGGATTCGTCCCTCGGGCAGATGGCTCCAAGCCGGCTAAGCGATGTGCTGGGGTTGAACGCCTACAACAACGGCGCCAACACCTGGAGCCAGTTCGACACCACCTACCCCAACCCCTCGGCAAGCGACCTCTGGACAATCGCCAACACCCTGGTTTCCGGAAGCCCCGCCGGCATGACAACAGCGGTGACCTGCACCGCCGGCGACCTGGTCGGTGCCGGCAACGCCCTCACCAGCTCCACCTCCGTGCCGGCCTACGGCACTATCCCAGACCTTAAACTAGCTCAATATTCCGGCTTCACGGTGCAGGCCTGGTTCAATTCCAGCAATATTGGTTCCAGTTGGCAGCGGATCATCGATCTGGGGAATGGAGACGCGTCCGACAACATCATCGTCGGCATCTCCGGATCGAAACTGTTCCTGTCCACCTTCGCCGGCTCGACCGGCTACAACTTCACGGCCGGGCCGACGCTGTCCAGCAACACCTGGTACCACGTCTCCGCCGTCTTCAGCGGCACCACAGCCACTCTGTACCTCAATGGCCAGTCACAGGGCAGCTACTCCTCCATGCCCAAACTCAACAACGTAGCCCGCGCCAATAACTACTGGGGCCTTAGCAACTGGTCCACCGACCCCGTCTGGCAGGGCCAGCAGGATGAGCTGCGCTTATGGAGCCGGGCGCTCACCGCCTCTGAAATCGCTGCCAATTACAACATCAGTTTCACCACTGCCCAAAGCGGCCTGATCGCCTGTTACAAGGCGGATGAGGCTTCCGGCTCCTCCTCGCTGACCGATTCCTCGGGAAACGGCAAGACGGGCACCCTCCAGGTGGCAAGCTCCGTGACTGTCCCCAACTCGGGATTTGAGACGCCGACTCTGAGCAACGGTACCTATCTTAATGAGCCCTCCGGCGCGAACTGGACTTTCACCAAGTCGGGGGACGATGACTCGGGCATCGCCAGTAATGGCAGCGACTACATCACGGTAAACGCTCCCGAGGGGAAACAGGCGGGGTGGATCCAGGGTGTTGCCACCATCTACCAGGATGTGACCATCGCCACCGGCGGGTCCTACAAGGTCAGCTACCAGGCGATCGGCAAGAACAACACCGACAACAACAAGGTGGTTGTGTCGCTCAACGGCACCACCCTCAGCACCTGGGACATGAAAAATGACCAGTACAACTCCCCCATTGGCACGGGTGGAGCCTGGGAATACTTCAAGGCCAACGACAGCTACTGGATCGCGTTCTCAAACGGCGACGCCGTTTTCCTCAAGCCCGGCACCTACCAGCTCAAGATCGCCGGCGGTAACGGCGGCAACAACAACTCGTCCATCGACATGATTGCCGTGGAACCGCAAAACAGCGACGGCGGCAGGGCCGCAAGCGGTGCCACCCTCTACTCCACCCCCAGCGTCCATATCCAATGGACCCAGACTGCCACCTACAACTCCGTTTTCTCAACCGGGGGCCTGGATGCCGGTTTGCGCCTCAATCCCACCGGCAATTGCACAATTCCCATAGCCGTGACGGGCGTCCTCGACCTCACCATTGGCCTACAGGGAAGCACCCTGGTGACCGGAGTCACAGGAAGCTGGAGCGCCTCTGCCAACCTTTCCGGGCTGGCCCTGTCGGTAGGATTGGGCTACCTCGACAGCAGCATCACCAATGGCGCCTACACCCTGACGACAAACGCCACCAGCGTGTTGTATGACACCGGAACAGGCGTTTCCGCCCCCGGGGTGACGGGTTCAAACACCATCTCCACTTCGAAATTGTCCAACACAGCCGATTTTGCCACCGCCAGCCTCTTCCAAAACTCGGGTTCAACCTCGGTCAGCGCCAGCATGGCCTTCACCGGACAGGTGGGCGGTAACGCCTTCCCCACAGGCTCAGCCGCCCCGACGCTCAGCCTGGCCTCCAACAGCCAATCCTGGACTGGAAGCGGTTACTCCCAGCTCCTGTGGGCCACTGCCAATTTCGGCGATTACCTGGCCCTGGCCCAACTGGATGCCGCAGCCCTCGTCAACACCGGGCTGAACAACGCGGGCGGCTCCTTCGGCGCTGTTAGCAAGACCTCCTGGCAGAAGGTGCCGTTCAGCAGCAGCAACATCGCCCAGAGTTATGACTGGGGAGGCGGATTGGGCACCTCCGCCGGGCTCCTTTACCAGAACCCCCTGTCCATCGCCGGTACCTTCCGAATCCAGGGCCAGTTGCCCCAGAACAAATACGGGGCGACCTTCACCATCTACCGCGGCGACGCCGCCAAGGCTTTCACCCTTTCGGGCAACCTCAGCACCGATTCCCCCCCAGTCAACACCTCCGGACTCTTCATCGCCGGCCCGGTGGCCTACCATTTCAACCAGAAATTGGCCGGGACCGGCCTGGCCTGCCGCGAGCAACCCACCCATCCCGGATTCATCGAGTTCTACGCCACCGATTCCAGCGTCACCGCCTTCACGATGGACCCGGACAACTCGGGGGTGAACAATAACCAGGCCGCCAACGGCTTCACCCAACTCGGCTTCTTCGCCACCCCGACCTACTCGGTCGCCCTGCAAAACGGCAGTTTTGAGGGACCCTTTGTCGTGACATCGTTGAACAACCCCCAGGGTTCACAATGGTCGTTCAATGGTAGCGGCTCGGCCACCAATGGCATCACCACACAGGGCTATTACCTTGCCGCCGCCCCGCCCGATGGCACCCAGGCGGTTTTCCTGGAGCAAACCTCCACCAGCGCCCCCAAGCCCTCCGTCAGCCAGACCCTCCAGAATGTCGAGGCGGGCTATTACCAGCTTTCCTTCTTCGCAGCCAAGTCTTCCACCTCGGCTGCCTGCGACACGGTGGTCACCATCGACGGTGTGAGGCTTTCGTTCCAGGTGAATGGCGCCACCTATGACCACCTGCCCGGTTCCGCCCTCGGGTCTTCCGCCTACCAGCAGTTCACCAGCCAGCCGATCTACATGGCGGCGGGCAGCCACTCCCTCAAATTGCAGGGGCAGATTTCCTCTGGAACCGCCTCCCAGTCCCTGGTCGGCATCGACAAGGTCCAGCTCTTCACGCAAACCCTCACCGCCCGGCAGGCGACCTACCCGACCTTCAGCAGCCTCCAGGGCATGCTGGACACCCTGAACGAACCGAACCTGCTCGGCGCAGGCACCGCCCCGTCACCCCTTCCGAACACCGATACCACCACCGGCCAGGTATTCATCAACAGCGGGGCGACCTACACCTCCGCCACCATTCCAGCGGCGATCCAGTTCAACGCGAATGTCATCAACCATTCCATCACCCCGCTTTTGTTCAAGGTGAACGGTGGTTCCTACACACTAGTCGCGGCCGCCCAGTCCGTTTCTGTCGCGCGCGTCGGCTTGCAAACCGCCAGCCTGGTGTTCCCCTCCTTCACGCCCGATTCTACCGCCACCTACGCGCTCGGATTCACCGACCAAGCCATGACCGTGACCGCCTCCAGCCTGGCGACAACCGCCAGTTACACCGGCACCATCGGAGGTGATTTCTCCTCGGGAACCGGGTCCTGGCTTTACAGCCCGGGAATCACAGCAACCACCGGGGCAGGAACTGCCACCGTAGCCGGCGGTTCCGTGTCCGGCATCAGCGTCGCCGCCGGTGGAAGCGGTTACACCTCCGCGCCGACAGTAACCCTCTCGGCACCGCCCGCCAACACCACTGCCACAGCAACCAGTTCCTACAGTTCTGGCAAGGTGACCACGATCACCGTCAAGACGGGCGGTACCGGCTACACCAGCGCTCCCACCATCACCCTTTCGGGCGGCGGCGGTTCGGGAGCCCAGGCCACAGCCACCGTCACCAACGGCGTAGTGACCGCCATCACCGTCACCAACCAGGGCTCGAATTACACCTCAGCTCCCACGGTCACGATCTCTGCCCCGCCGGTGAACACCACGGCCACCGCCACGGCCACGGTCAACAGCAGCGGCCAGATCACAGGCTTCACGGTGACCAAAGCCGGGACAGGCTACACCACAGCGCCCACGGTCACGGTCGCGCCCCCGGTGGCGCTCAAGGTCGACATTGGCGCCGTGTTTGGAACCTCGGGCGCGTGGGTGTCGGGCGGGCGTAATTACGCCTTCACCGCCTACCAAGGCTTTGCCCAAGCCGGGCAGGGGTCTCCGGGGCGCCCCAATACCGACACCGCCTCGGCCGGCAGCTATGTCTACACTGGTGCCGCCTACAAAACGGGCCTGGTTCCAACCGCCATTCGCTTTTATTCCAATGTGGCACCCACAGCCACGGCGACCGCGGGCGTTTCGGGCGGCGCGTTGACCTCCATCACCCTGAGCAACCCGGGCACCTTCTACACCAGCGCGCCAACAGTCACCATCACCAATGGCGGGGGCACCGGGGCCGCCGCCACCGCGACGGTCTCCAATGGCGTGGTGACTGCCATCACCATCACTAGCCCCGGTTTGGGATACACATCGGCTCCCACCATCACCCTGTCGTCTCCCCAGACGATCACCCCGATGCTCTTCAGCTACAGCCCTACCTCTTCGTCCCAGTCCACCTACACGGTTGCGGCGACCGGAAGCCTGGACCCCGAATATCCCATCCAGGCGGGTGCCAACCAGATCCCGGTCACCTTTTCCAACCTGGGCAACCTGACACCGGGCGTCTCCTACCTTTTCGGTTTCAAGAATGCCTCCACCGGGCTGGTGGCCATGCAAAACGGCACAACCCTGGCGGGGGGCTGGCTCTCCACCGGCACCAGCCTGGCCAACGTCGGCAGCGCCGCCGCTTTCACTGCCGCACCCGCCTACTCGCTCGATATCATCGCCTCCCAGACCGCGGGCAGCCCGGTGATCTCCAGGTCCTCGCTCGACACCGCCACGGGGCAGGTGGTGGTCAACCCGTCCCAGACCTACCAGCTTTCGGCCATCCAGGGCGCCGCGCAAAATCTGCCCACCGCCATGCAGGTGTACGCCACCGCCACCACGACGGGTACCGGCTGGATCACGCCGCTGCTGTTCCTGGTGGGCGGCACATCCTCCGCCCCGACCTACACCCTGGCCGCGGCCGCAACCAGCATGGAAATCACCAGGACCGGTTCCACCATGCTTGCGGTGGATTTCGCCCCGGCGCTGATTTCCGCGCTGAATCAGGCGGGAACCTATGTCATGGGCTTCAGCACCCGGGATGTGATCATCGCCACCAGCGGGGCCATCTCCACGAATTCCACCACAGCCGGCCTGGTCCAATACTCTACAGGCGGTTCCTGGCTGCCATCCGGCACCATCAGCGCCTCCGGCCTCACGGTGGGCGGCGTTTTCACGGTCGGCTCCACCGGCTCGGCCACGGTCCTGAAAAACTCGGGGTTCACCTACTCGGCGACCTTCCTGAGCGAGGCCACCCAGTACCAGGATTATTCCGCTCTGGCGAGTGTCCAGTACCGGCCGTCCACCAACCCCAAGCAGCTCTATGTCGGCTATGCCGACATGAATTCGGGCAGCGCCACGGTCAAGATCACCGCTTCGGCGATCAACCAGGCGGAAATCCCGAATGTGACAGGCCTCACGCTGTCCGGCGCCGAGAAGGTCAAGGGCGCAGTCACCGCGGTGAGACAGTTTTCACTGCAGTTGGACGCCTCGGTCTTCACGAACGGGGCGTCCGCGGCCAACCGGCAGGCCCAGGCGACAGCGACAGCCCAAACCACCGGCGTTGTCAGTTCCGTCACGGTTAGCCCGGGCTCCAAGCCTTTCAACCAGGACGGGTTCGTCTCGACAATCCAAGACTTCAAGGGGGGTACGCAGGTCTACTCCTCCCCGCCCATCGTCTCCATTTCCGATAGCCCCGGCAATGCCATGGTGAGTTCCACATCTTCCCCAGCATACGGGTCCCTGCCCGACCTGAAACTGGGCCAGTACGGGGCCTTCACCGTCCAAGCCTGGTTTAAATCCACCAGCATCAGCGTCGATGGTCAGCGCATCATCGACTTGGGTAATGGCCAGAATTCCGACAATATCATCGTCGGGATCAAGGGATCGAAACTGTTTCTGTCCACCTACGCCGGCTCGACCGGCTACACCCTCACGGCCGGCTCCTCGCTACTCAGTAACACCTGGTACCATGTCACCGCCGTCTTCAGCGGCACCACCGCTACCCTGTATCTCAATGGCCAGGCGCAGGGCACCTACGCCTCTATGCCTAAACTCAACAATCTGGCCCGCGCCGACAATTACTGGGGCAAGAGTAACTCGTCTACCGACCCCGTCTGGCAGGGCCAGCAAGATGAGCTGCGTTTCTGGAATCGTGCGCTCACAAACTCCGAGATTCAAGCCAACTGGAATACCAGCTATTCCACTCCACAAAGTGGCCTCATCGGGTACTACAAAGCAGACCAGGAAGACAGCGCCAACCTGGCTGACTCGTCGGGCTCGGGCAACACTGGCAAATGGGTGCCGACACCGCTCTACCTCTTCGCCAACTACGGTTTCGAGGCACCCGTCCAGAAAAGTGGCGGTTTCACCAGCAACCCGTCCGGCGGCAGTTGGACATTCGCTAATTCCGCCGGCATCGCCGGCAATGGTAGCCCCTGGTATGCGGTCAACGCCCCGGAAGGCTCCCAGGCCGCCTACATCCAAAGCTCCGGATCCAGCAATGGTTCTATCAGCCAATCCTTCACCGTGACCGTGCCAGGTTACTACTTGGTCTCCTTCCAAGCCATCCAGCGAACCGGCTATGCCGCCAACCCGTTATCCGTGACCTTGGACAAGGTGAATATCGGAACGGTCGCCGCAAGCCAGGTCACCACCACCGCCTGGCAGGGTTGGAATTCTATTCCTGTGTATCTCCCCGCGGGCACCCATACCCTAAAAATTGCGGGGCAGGGCACCGGTGGACCCGATAGCGACACCGCGGTTGACTTGATCAGCATGTCCAGAATGCCACTGGTCCCATCCAGTGCGCCGCTGCCTCTCATAGGCCGCGGCGCGACCGCTACGGCCATCCTCGATGCCACCGGTAAAATTTCCGGCATCAATCTTGTTAGCCCAGGTTCAGGGTATGGCAGACCTGTCCTGACCATCGCCGACAACAAACCCGCCCGCGCCGTCGCCGTCTTGAACGCCTCAGGTGGCATCAGCTCGGCAACCATCAGTGACGGCGGGCAGTATTATGCTGCCGCTCCAAGCGTAGTCATCATCGATTCTTCCGGAACCGGCTTTGGGGCGGTAGCGGTTGCCACCATCAATTCCAGTGGTGTGGTCACAGGCATCACCATCACTACCCAAGGCTCCGGGTACAAGAAGCCCGTTTTCATCATTGATCCGCCCACTGTGGCCACCATTTCCCGGGATCAACTGGTCATCGCGCCCACGGTCACCATCACTGACTCCGCCGGTAGCTATGGTTCGGGTGCTTATGCCACAGCCACCCTGGATCAGAATGGGTTCATCACCGGGGTCTCGGTCAACCAGAACCAGGCCTCGGCCTCGGCTACCCTGGATGCGGGTACAATCGCCGCCCTCACGGTTACCAACGGGGGCATCGGCTACACCGCCACCCCCGCTGTGACCATCACCGATTCGAATGGCGGCACCGGGTCCGGGGCCACCGCCACCGCCGTCCTCACCAAGGGTGTAGTCACCGGCCTGACCATCACCTACGCCGGCTCGGGTTACACCAACCCCGTGGTCACCATCGACCCCCCGACGACCATGAACTCGGGTTACACCAACCCCACGGTTTCCTTCAGCAACAATAAACCGGCGGAGGCGTCCGCAACCATCGCCAATGGCGCCGTCACCTCCATCACGGTCACCACCAGGGGATCCTACTATGGCTCGACACCCCCGTTAATCACCCTGTCCGGCGGTGGGGGAACAGGGGCGACAGCGACGGCGATGGTCACCAACGGCCAGGTCACGGCCATCACGGTCAACAACCCTGGAACCGGTTACACCTCCACCCCCACGGTCACCATCGCCCCGCCCATCACCGCGACGGCCGTGGTGACCCAAGGGGTGAAGACAGCTCCCACGCAATACGCCGGAACCCTCTACACGCAGACCCCCGCTGTCACCATCACCGATTCGGCGGGCCAGGGGACCGGGGCAGTCGGTTACGCGGTGATGGAGGGGGGCCAGATCAGCGACATTGTCATGACCAACTACGGCTTCGGTTATGTCAGCCCCGTCATCACAATTGATCCACCCACTGTCGACATCACCCAGGCGCCGTCGGGCCCGTCCACCCTCCACCACACCTTCTACTTCCTCGACGGCACCACCTTCACCACCACCACCACCGCCGACAGCAGTATCAGCCTCCAGTACCAGATCATCGACCACTTGAACCAGTTGAACAACCAGGCGATCGCGGGCCTAGCCGGGGGAAACACCAACACATCCCCGGGCTACTACAATCTGGCGGCCTACCTGAGCCCGCTTCTCTCGGAATCCTACCCGACCTACGCCCAATCCGCCGGCCTCATGGTGGTCATGCCCGATTCGGGCAATGCGCCGCTCCTCTGGCAGGTCTCGGCTGATGCCGACTCCGACCCGTTTTTTTCCCAAGCCTACTTCACCAACCAGGCTTGGACCACAGCCACCCTCGGCCAGGTCACACTGGGCAACATTGACCTGGGCATGAACTTCAAGGGCACCAACGGCTCCTCCGGCTTCACCGGGTCGGCCCAAGTCGGCTACCTCGATGTGAGCCTGGTCGCGGACAGCTTCAGCCCCGATGTCGATTTCACCCTGTCAACGGTTGCGGGCACCTTCCTGGATTTCGGCGACTGGCAAGCCAACCTTGGAAGCGACAACCTGCTGGCCCAGTACGCCAGAACGACAGCGCTGATCAACTCCTACGACCTCACCCTGAACGCCTTTGTCTCCACCCAGGTTGGTGGCTTCCTCGGTCTCCCCACATCCTCCGCGACAACCGTGCCGATTCCGAATGTGACTTTCAGCGTCAACTCCGCGAACCTGGGCCAATTCATCGGTTCCAACTGGGCAAATGCCGAGGGCCTTTTGTATTTCGATCAATTCGGGGTGGGGACATCCTTCAACCAGGTTTCCATGGCCCTGCAACGCACCGACACGGCGACATACCTGGGAAGTGTGATGCCCTTCACCAGCGGAAACCTCCAGGACCTGACCAACTTCTCCGATTATTTTTACCAATATGTCCAGGATCACCTGGTCGGCGATGTCCCCACGGATCTGGATTCCCTGATGGATTGGGCCGATGACAACGCGTCCACCTTCAAGCTCTCCTTCGGCCCGCTGACTGTCGGCTCGTCCTCCGGCTACGGAATCACACTCATCCCGCAGGTATGGTCAGAGCCCGTGAGTGCCACCTCCCAGGTGGCCTTCGATGCCGGCACCTTCGCCGCCCTGGCGGGGGGCTTCGGCTCCATGGGCAAGACCAACAATTCTGAACTCTCCTACCTTGTTGTTCCCCCCAGCAACACTGGGAATGTCTCGCTGTCGCTGAACGCCGCCTGGCAGGCCCCGTTCGGCGCCTTCTGGACCAAGTCAGGTTCCGGTGTGTCAACCGCCTACTCCCCAGCAGGCTATGTGCAGGGATCAGCCACCACCACCGCCTGGAACCTCACCGGCATCGGTGTCACGGGAAACAACCTGGATTTTCAGGGCACCTTGGGGACGGCCGCCATCTATTTCGAGGCAAGCACTTCCTCTCCCGCGTCGGTCACCGTTTCTGGCGGCTCGATCAAGACTGGCATCACCTCCAACCAATTGGCGTCCGCGCTGGTGGCATCCAACCTGTCCGGCACCTTCTCGGGGGGCACCTACAGCGGCACCCTGCCGGTCTATTACCCCACCAGCACCTGCTACTCCGGCGCCTTCACGGTTGCCGGGACGGGAGGTGCCTCCGGGGCCCAGCTCCCCCAATTCCTACAATTGCAGGCCGTTGCCAACGCCCTCCTCAATAGCTCGGGGGGTATTTCCTCCTGCACTCTGGTCGCCGGCGGTGCCAATTACGCCGTGGCGCCCCAAGTGACCATTCTGGACGAGGGCGGCACTGGGACTGGGGCCACGGCCACCGCCACCATCAATTCCTCCGGGGCCGTAACAGGAATAACCGTCACCGCCGCTGGCTCGGGCTATGTCTCGCCAGTGGTGCGCTTCAATGGCACCACCCGCAATAGCACCAACCCCACCGGAACACCTTCCGTCACTTTCAGTTTGCCCGACATCACCAACGACGCTATCAACTCCGTTTCTCTCGCCAACGCCCTCGGGGATCCTGATGTCTTCCAGCAAGGGATCGGGGCCCTGCAATCGGCGCTCCAGTCGGTCTTCACCTCGTCCATGAAAAACCAGACCCAGATCCTCATCGGCACCGGCACCGATGTCTTCGGCCAGGCATTTGACACCTACGGCGCCATCGCCCAGAACCTTGCCGCCACGCTGACCCCCTTCGTGCCACAGTGCGACCAGAACGCCACAGCCAGCGCCACCAGCAATTCCAGCGGCGTGATCACGGCCATCACGGTGGTCCAGACCGGGGAGTCCTACACCACCATACCGCTGGTAACCATCTCCGACCTCAACGGAGGTCCCGGAAGTGGTGCCACCGCCACGGCCAATATGGTCAGTGACGGCAACGGCAAACTGAAGGTTGGCTCCATCACTATCAACAAAGGGGGAACGGGTTACAAGAATCCGGTTATCAGTGTCGGCGCGGCCAGCAGTTCGAATGAGAGTGCCGACACCCAGCTCTATAACGCGGCCTGCACCGTCTACAACTCCGTGCTGGCAACACCTGGCCTGGTGCTCGATGCCTCCATGGTGTTCACCTCGGGAACCTACACCAGCACCCAGTCGAACAAGACGGTCACGGGTTACCTGCCCACCTTCTTGGACATCGGCGGCAATGTCCTCACCTACAACCCGACAACCCTCAGTTTTGTCAATGGCGCCTTGCAGACCACCACCGTCCAGGCGGTCAAGCTACCCCTGGTCATCGACTACTTATTGCAAGACACCAGCATCCCCTTCAGTCTGGGCATGCCCGGTATCCCCTTGTCGATCAACAACCCCGCCGACCTGAACCTGACTGCCTCAGGGTCTGCGACGGTCGATCTCAGCTTCGGAATCGACACTTTCAACGGTTTCTTCATCGTCCCGACCGCGTCTGGCGGCAATCAGTTCACCGGTACCCTCAACGCCGGACCTGATTCCAATTTCAGCACGACCATGACCATCGGGTTCCTCAGCGGCACCATGAGCGCCAGCACCGGCGACATTTTCACCATGCCGTTCTCATCCCTGCTGACCGACCCTAACAAAAACGGGCAACTCACTCTGGCCGAACTCAACGGCATGACCCCCTCGTCCATTTTCCAGACGACTTTGGACACCCCGACAATTGGCCTGAATGTCGACCTCGAACTGAAGGTGGCCGGAGGCGGCATCGCCGCGGCCATCCCAGGCATCGGCAACACCATGAGCATCACCTGGACACCCGGCCAGGGGGCACCTCAGCTCAGCTACAACAACTTCTATGTCGATCTCGGGTCTTTCATTTCCGATTACATGGGGGCCGTTGTCCCCTACCTGACACCCATCACCACCGGCGTCCAGCCCATCCTCGACGCCCTGCAGACCCAAACGCCGGTCCTCAGCGACATCATCGGGGGTGACACCTCCATCCTGGGCTTGGCATCCACCTTCGGCCTGGCCGACACGGGCTTCGTCACAGCCCTTTCCGGCATCGCCGACATGCTCGACGACATCACCAGCGCGGTGAACTACATCCAGCAGAACCCCGGCGAAAGCTACAGGGTGCCCCTGGGTGTGGTCTGCACCTTCCCCGATGATTTCCGTGACGCGGCCAGCGGCCTGGGCAAACCGACGCAACTGACCACCCTGCCCAGCCAGCAGGACAGCGTCAATGCCGTGAACGATTACCTCAACAAATACGCCAACGGGGCCAAGAACAACTTCACCGAGGCGGCCAAAAATGTTGTCAACCAGTCCTACGGCTCTTCTGGCGGGCTCGGCATATCCTTTGACATCCTTGACCCGAACAACATCATCGGGCTGGTGACCGGCCAGACCGTGGATATTTTTCACATCAACTTCCCCACCCTGTCCGCCGACTTCAGCATCGACAAGTCGTTCCCGCTCGACCCACCGCTCTACATGACCTTCGGCGCCGGGGTCCACACCGCCGTCAACCTGTCCCTGGGTTTCGATTCGGCCGGCCTTGAACAGTGGGTCGCCAGCACCATCAACGGCACTGATGGGCTGTCCACATCGGCCCTCGAGGGGCTTGTCCAGGATGTCCTGATGCAGGGACTCTTCGTCGACGGCGATAACACCTCCATCACCGCCGGCGGCACCCTGTCGATGGGTGTGCAGCTCAACGCGGGGCTGGCCAAGGGTGGCGTGCAGGGCAATTTCAATATCGACATGTCCATGACCCCCAATGTCGATTCCAGTGGTCGCCTCAACCTCCAAGAGATGATCCAGCTTGCAGGGGCCAATTTCTCCAGCCCGCTCAACCTGTTCGACTTTGATTTCACGGGCAGTGTGTCCGCCGATGCCTACCTCGACTTGTATGAGCCCTTTGAATGGAAGCAGGTTTGGCACCAGGATTTTGGCAGTTTCACGCTTTTCGATTTGCACAACAATCCAGCTCCCCCGGTGGAGCAGGCCGCCAGCTATGGTTCACTCTACCTGAACATGGGTTCAACAGGCAACCGCCGGGGATCTGCCACGCGCGGCGTGGAGGACGAACACATTGAGGTACGGCATCTGGGCGGATTGGCCGGCGACGAGACCCTTTCCGTGCAGCTCTATGTCAACGGGGTGCCGCAGTATGTCGACGCCAAGGGGGTGCCGGTGCCCCAGGTTTACCACCATGTCGACCGGATCGTCGGCATCGCCGGCAAGGGTGATGACACCATCGACTGCGCTGGGGTGCTCTCGCCCGCCTGGCTCGATGGCGGCGATGGCAGCGACACGCTGATCGGCGGGCTCGGCCTGAATCATATCCGTGGCGGCAAGGGCGCTGACAACATCTTTGGCGGCTCTGGGAAAGATATCATCGACGCTGGCCCCGGCAACGACAAGGTGCTGGGTGGCGGAGGTGAAGACAAGGTCAATGGCGGGGAAGGGGCCGACGACATCGATATGCCCGGTACTAACAGTCTGATACTGTTCACAGACCATTTCGGTAACGATCTAATTCCGGCTTCCCACCTAGAGGGCGCAACGCTCGATTTCTCGAAAGTTACCAAGAACCTCCGGGTGGTATTGGGGGCAACTAACACTATCAGCATCGGGGCTGGACACACGCTGAGCTGGACCGGCCCCGGCCCCGCCAAGATTATCCTCGGCACCGGCCACGACACCGTGGTGTTCCAGCCCGGCTACACTTCTTGCGAGATCGACTCGGGGGATGGCCTTGATCAGTTTGAGGTGATGGCCCTGGAACCCGGGACGACAATCAAGATCACCGGAACCGACCCCGATGCCGACAACCAATTGCTCGTGAAGACGGGAGGAACCGACTCCCTCCTGCTGGATCCTGCAGGTTTCCATTCTGTCAGCGCCAACTTCATGATCGATTGGGCCACAGTCCGCAAGATCACCGTGCACGACACCGCGGCCACTGTGGAGTTGGCCCTGGGGTCGGTCGCCCCAGACAAAGTGGTGGTTTTTGCCAAGACTATTTTGGTGAGCGATGACCTCCCCGCGAAAGATATCCGCCTCGAGGCAGAGGAGCTGGTCTCCGTTCAGGCGCATATCAACACCGACGCTTACGGCTCCGTGGCCTTGGTGACCGGCAAAAATGGCATGGTCAAAATTGGCACCGAAAATGACCTCCAGCTATCGGCCAAACACGGTGTCATCGAGGTGAATACCCCGGTGTTCTACCTGGGTGGCTCGGTATCTACCTCAATGGAGAATGGATATTTCAGGAACGAGGCCGGCAAGACTGTCGTCACCGCCACGGCCCCGACGCCCTTCTTCAAAACCTCGGTGCCGTCCATCACCGTCGGCCAGGGCGGCAGCCTGCGGGCCTGGTCCACAGACGGCACCGCGCTGACGGCACCCCTCACACCTTTCCAGGGCTACCAGGGCGTCCCCCGCTTCAACAGCGTCTCCGACCTCGACGGCGACGGCATTGCTGATCTCGTTTCGGTGCCCCAGCCCGGGGTCTCACCCCACATGGTCGTCGTTAGCGGCAAGGACATGTCCGTCCTCCGCAGCGTCTATGTCTTCGACCCGCGCTTCCTCGGCGGCGTCAATGTCACCACAGGTGATGTCGATGCCAACGGCGTCGCGGATATCATCCTGGCCGCAGACGCTGGCGCCACGCCGCATGTGGTGGTGATCTCGGGTGGTACCTGGGAGGTGCTCGCCAGCTTCTACGCCTTTGACAGATCGTTCAAGGGTGGCCTGCGCCTCGCGACGGCCGACGCCGACGGCGATGGCGTCATCGATATCATCACCTCCACCGCCTCCGGCCCAATCTCCCATGTGGTGGCCTTCGCCAACCTGGGCCAATCAGTCATCACCAGCTTCTACGCCTTCCCCGAGGCTGTAAGAAACGGTGTCGAAATCGCCGCCGCTGACCTCGATGGCGACAACATCGCCGAGCTGATCCTCGGCACCTCCGGCGACACCACCCAACAGGTGGGCATTTACAACGGCAACCCGAACGCCATCGACTACTTCATGGCCTACCAGGGCTGGAAGGGTGAGGTGCGTGTGGGTTCAGTCAAGGTGGGTGAGAAAACCCTGATCACCACCGGCCCCGGCCCGGGCGCCGGCCCCAATGTCCGCACCTTTGACCCCTTCACCCACAAATTGATCGACAGCTTCTTCGCGGGAGATGAGAATGACTGGTCGGGGATTACCCTGTAAGGGCACGGGCTGAGGCTTGCAAATTCCGGTGTCTGGCTGGATCATCCTGCTGGTGGCTGCGTTCCGAGCCCACCAGCAGGATTTTTTTTGGGCCGGATGGCGCGGGTCAGGCTGGGGAGTTGTTTATTGCTGCTTGCGCTGGCAGGCGTTCCACCTGCACAAGATTGTCAAAAAAGGTGCCGCCGCCGCCCAGGTCGGTGAGGGCGGTGCTGGTGGTGGCATTCACGCCGTAGCCATCCGGGGTGTAGCGGCTCCACCAGATGCCAAATGAGGTGACCACGCCCGGACGGGTATCCTCCGTCACATCCGCTTACGAGAGGAACCGGCCCCGGCTGTTGAAAGCGCCCACGGTGTCGCCACAAGTTTAGGCAGGGCTACACCCCGGGTTCCCGCATACCGCGCAACCCCTGGCCCTGAATGGGTCCCCCAAGGGTGGGCCCACCTGGGCTGGCGGGATGGTTATCAGGGCAGGACCACCCGGAAGCCGAGGTAGTTGCGCCGCAGCACGGGGTCGTACCCGTAACGATCGGCAGCGCGGCAGTTTTTGCCGTGATTGCTCCATGAACCGCCCCGCAAGACGCGGCTGACACCCTGAGAGCCACCTGGGGGATCTTCGCTTCCTGCTTCCTGGAGTGGTCCGTACCAGTCGGCACACCATTCCCAGACATTCCCGTGCATATCGTGCAGGCCCCAGGCATTGGGGGGGTAGCTGCCCACCGGGCTGGTCTTTGCCAGAAAGGGACCCTTCCGGTCACTGCCGTAGGGGAATTCACCGTTACAATTCGCCTGGGTTCCATTCAAGGCTGCGCCAAAGTGGAAGGGGGTGGCGGTGCCGGCGCGACAGGCATACTCCCACTCGGCCTCGGTCGGCAGGCGGTACTTGCGGCCCGCCGCCTTTTCCGCTGGCAGATCCGACAAGCTGCGACAAAATTGCAGCGCATCGGCGTGATTCACCTGCTCCACGGGTAGCCTTGCACCCCGGAAATGGCTGGGATTTTTTCCCATGACCTTCTCGTACTGCTCCTGCGTCACTTCATGAGCCGCCATCCGGAATGCCTGGGTCAGCGTCACCGTGTGGCTGGTTTCCGTGTCAATCCGGTCTGGCTCGTTCCCGGGCGAACCCATCTGGAACTTCCCGCCAGGTAGGGGCACAAACTCCATCCCGATGGAGTTCTTTAGGTTCTTGGGCCCCCCGGGCGGATTTTGCCCCGCCACCGGCAGACCCATCACCAGACATCCCAGGCCACACACTGCAACCACCAGGCAACGCATCAAACTACCTCCAAAACTGTTCCCCGGATCGGGACAGGAATGAGTGATCATACCGACCGGACGCAAGGAACCCACCCGGTGGCTAAACCCTTTGGCTAGGGGGGTTTGGGGGCCATCCAGCGGACCGCATTCTCGAGGATGCAGAGAATGTTGGGATCCTTGAAAATCGGGTAGGTTTCGTGGCCGGGGCGCAAATAAAACACCCGGCCTTTGCCAATATTCCAGACCATGCCACTGCGAAACCATTCACCACTCGCCCAACGCTCCTCCAGCACCACCTCGTCGGGCTCCGGAATATGGAATACTTCGCCGTACATCTCTGTCCGGGGCAATGCAAACTGGACCGGAACCCCCTGAGCGATCGGATGGTCAGGCCGCAGGACCCGCACCTGACTTGGCTTGCCATCAGCCCTGTAGGCCGGAAAGCAGCACCAGGGGAGGAAGACCTTCGCTTTTTCTGAACCATCGGGAAACTTGCGCAATTCCACATACGGGGTGGGACGGTCCTCGTATTTGGGGGTGGTGTAGCGCCTGGGAGGATCCACATAAGTGATCTCCACCTGCGGTCCGTTCCGCTTGAGGAGTTTCTGGGTGTCGGTGCGGGTTCGGTCGTACATGGCCTCGACAAACGGTGTTGACCAGTGCGCCGAATGGAGTGCGATCAGAGCGAGGGTACCTTCCTTGATCCGGTCCAGGATCGGCTGGGCCATTTTGGGGGTGATTTCAGCCTGGCGGGCATGGCCCCACCAGATAAGGACATCGCAACCCCGGATGTACGCCGGCGACACACCCCGCTCGTCGTCTTCCAGGCAAACGGATGTCACCGCCAGGCCTGGCCGGCCTTTCAGGTGGGCGGCAATCTGATTTCCCAGAAAATTGTCATAGGCCTGCTTCTGGGCAGGCTGACGCTCGTCCCAGACAACCACCTGGATCGGCTTCCTTTCGCCGGCGGCGGCCAGAGCCGCAGGCAAGACCGCACCAACCGAGGAAGCCCGGATAAATCCGCGTCTGGTCTGATCAGAGTTCATTTCGGATCCCTTGAGTGTTGCCTGTTCTGGCTGGCCCGGACAAAATCCCTGCCCCACAGTGGCCCGGCAACCGCTGTTCCCGGACATGATGGGCCGCATCTTCGTTGCCGAGCCTATCGTACTCTCAGGGCCCTGCCAAGCATACCGCCTGTGGCATTGCCCAGGGATTCCTATTCGTCAGCCGTCCCCCCAGCCTGGGCAGGCATGTGTCAGAAACCGCGGCTTAGCCAACACGATTTTCATGGAGTTGACTTGACTTGAAGGTGTATACGTCTTAAGATTCAAATGTTTGAATTATTGAATGGGTACTTGCCATGCCGTACCGTGCTTTGGTGACCAGGGAACTTGCCGAGTTTCTGGGGGTTTTGTCACATCCGCACCGTATTCGCATTATCGAAGAGTTGCGAAATGGGGAGCATGATGTGAACGCACTCCAGGAAGCGCTTGGGATCAGTCACTCCGGGGTGTCGCAGCACCTGATGGTGATGCGTGCGAACCGGCTTGTTTCCGAGCGGCGAGAGGGGAGGCGGGTTTTCTATCAGCTTCGCCAGCCGGAAATAGCCGGTTGGTTGCTGGAAGCAATGGTATTTCTTGAAAAAGGAACTGTTGACGCTGACGAGCTTCGGAAAGCCATTGGCAAGGCCCGTAAGGAATGGATGGACCCTGAATTGTGACTCGGCAGAGTGCCAAAAATTAACCTGTTAAGGAGTCAATGTTATGCAGAAGCTGATTCAGGGAGTTCACCGGTTCCAGAATGAGGACTTCCGTCCGCTGCAAGGGTTGTTTGAACAGTTGTCGAAGGGCCAAAATCCTGAAACGCTGTTCATCACCTGTTCGGACTCCCGCATTGACCCCAACATGCTGACCCGCTCGCAACCGGGCGAACTGTTCATCCTCCGCAACGCCGGGAATATCGTGCCGCCGCACGGGGCGGCCAACGGCGGGGAGGCGGCTACTATCGAGTTTGCGGTAGCGGGACTAGGCGTCAAGGACATTATCATCTGCGGACATTCCCACTGTGGAGCGATGCAGGGGTTGCTACAGCCCGAAATGATCTCCCAACTGCCGGCCGTGTCATCGTGGCTGTCTCACGCTGAAACGACTCGCCGCATCGTGCATGACAATTATAAACATTTGCACGGCGACCAACTGGTGACTGCGACTGTCGAGGAAAATGTGCTGGTACAACTGGAAAACCTTCGCACGCTACCAGCTGTTGCGTCACGATTGGTGAAGGGTGACCTTCACCTGCATGGGTGGGTTTACAAAATCGAAACCGGCGAAGTCTTTGCCTACGATTCCACCAGCGGACAATTTGTGCCTGTCGCCCAGTATAAGATTAGTGAAATAGCCGTTCGCCGCAGTGCGGGCGTCACGATATAACCACCAACGGCAAACCAGCCTGGGAGTCCAGCCGCATGGTTTTTGAGGATCGTCGCAAGTTCTGGCGGGAGGCTTTTGCTTGGCAAGGGTCGGTCACGCCCCTTGTTCTTCCCAATGTGCTTGTTTTTGGCCTGGTCGCCACGCTTATCTGTGTGTTGGCGTGGCTGGTAGAATACCTGTTTGAAGTGCACATCGGATTGGAGATCGCCCCTTTCGAGATTGCCGGCGCTGTGTTGGGCCTGCTACTCATCTTGCGGACCAACACAGGTTATGACCGGTGGTGGGAAGCTCGCAAGCTGTGGGGTGGTATCGTCAATCAGTCGCGGAACATGGGGATCAGTGCGTTGTCTTATGGCCCGGCCGATCCGGGGTGGAGGGAGCGTTTTATCAAATGGGTGGCGGTCTTTCCCCATGTCGCCCGATGCCATTCGCGGGGGGAGCAACCGTCGCCGGAAGTTGCCGCCCTGGTGGGGCAGGATGGTTTTTCTCAAATCGCGGCATCAGGACATATGCCTGGTTTCGTAGCCCTGCAACTTGCCGACCTTCTTCGTGAAGCCAGCGATACCTTCCACATGGACAGGTTTGCATTCATGCAGGTGGACCGGGAACGGGCCGCACTCATGGACCATATCGGAGCGTGTGAACGCATCCTCAAGACACCGCTTCCGCTGATTTTTTCCATCAAGATCAGGCGGTTCATCGCCCTGTTTCTTTTGATGTTGCCATTCGCACTCTTGCACCGCATCAACAGCGATTGGCTGGTTCCTTTCACCACCATGATGGTTGCCTATCCGCTCCTGGCACTGGACCAGATTGGTATCGAACTCCAGAACCCGTTTTCAATTAACAATCTGAGCCACCTGCCCCTTGGTGATATTTCAGCATCCATCGAAAAGAACCTGCTGGGTTTGCTGCGAACAAAACAGGCGATGTCTGTGCAAGTGTTACCCGAAACGGACCGGCACGATGTTCTTGACCTTTTGGGGGGGCGGGATAACCAGGTTGGGCTTCCTGGCTAGCCTGAGTGCCCTCCGTTGGGCGACCGTGCCGGAGGGCGCAGGGAATCCGGTGCTGACAAACGCAATCCCGGGGGAGGAAGCTGGTCCGTTTCTTTGGATATACAGCCCGGAGCTCACCCACCATGAACTCCGGAGGGTATTTCATCAATACCGGCTTTTTCGGTGTTAGGCAGGGAACGGACGAAGGGACATGAAAAAAGTTGTTGGTATCTGATTTGTGCCATCTGCCCGAAGCGTTTTTTCGGGCCGGGGCTGGCTTCCGCCGGTCCCAGAGAGAGCCGAGTGCCTGCAAGAATACAGTGGAAACTGCCATATTCGCTACAGATTGCCCGGCTTGCCAGCCGATAGCTGGGAGGTGAGATACCGTTTTGCTGCAAGGGTTTCCTGGGCATGAAGATCCTCAATGCCGCACTCCAGGCCGATCTGGATGCTGGAAAGCCTGTCAAACTGAATCTGGGCGGGGGCGAACGCCCTCTTCCTGGCTACTACCACCTCGATCTGGTGGACTTGCCCGGTGTGGATGTGCAGGCCGACCTGAATGAGCCGCTCGAGGCACTGCCCACTGGCAGCGTGGCGGCCATTCACTGCCGCCACTTGCTCGAACACATCGACCTGCTGATGCCCTTGCTGGATGAACTGCACCGGGTGGTTCGCCCCGGTGGAACCATCGATATCCGCGTGCCACACTTTTCCAACCCGTACGGATATTCCGACCCGACGCATGTGCGTTTTTTCGGCCTCTACACTTTTTTCTATTTCGCCGACCCGGCAAACCAGCCCAGTCGGAAAGTGCCATCTTTTTACAGCAAGAGTCGTTTTCAGGTGAAAAGCGTCCATATTCGCCTCATGCACGAAACCTGGTTCGACAAGGTGGTGCGCGCGGTGTTGCAGCCGCTGGTGAATCTGTCGGTGGGCTGGCAAGACTGGTATGAACGCCGGCTGTGCCGCCTGTTCCCCGCCAACGAGATCCAGTATGTGATCGCCCCGCTGGCAGAAAAAGCCAGACAGCTCAGCCACGCCGCCTGACCGGTCAGAGGCAATCCACCGGGCCAGAACTGACAACTAACCCTGATCCGCCAGCACCCGGGCCATCACTCCGAGCATTTTTTGCCAGGCAGCGAGCGTGCGCTCCGCGTATTCACAAGGCACCCCATGGTGCCGGAGGGTGAGAACGGCGCCGATTTCTGCGGGAAGGATGCTGATTTCCAGCTCACTGGCAGCGTCGCGGGCACGGTCGACGCCCCAGGTGAAGGCCAGATGGCTGGGCCGGTCGACCTGGGTGTACACCCCATAGTGGTTGAGTTCCATTTCGCCACGGCGGACGACAAACGAGAACATTCCATCCACCCGGGGATCGGTTTCCAGCCGTAAAATCTCTTCGTCGCGTAGCGCCGGCCCGAACATCCACTGGCCCAGCATGTTGGGGGTAATCCAGGCATCAAAGACACGCCCAGGCGAGGCGGGCAGGGAGAGTCTGAGGTCGATCGTCTGGTTGGCTGTCTGGTGGGCGGGCATGGGGATCCTGGGAAGAGGTTTCTCCCAGTCTATGCTGGGCAACCGGTCCAGCCAGTTGCGCTGGAAACAGTTGGGCCAGGGAACAAGCATTCCTGCTGAAATGGAAGACCCCGTTTTCGGGGTCCACCAGCAGGACTGTTCCAGGGTTGTCACTGGAAACCAGGAGCCCAGCCATCAAGAGAATCAACCAGGCCGGGATGTTGGTTTGTGATTCCTGTCAGGGTTTTTCAGACCAGATCCCTTGGGAAAAGATGCACCAGCTTGTGGATTTTCGGGTCGATCACCGCCTGGCAATAGGGATGGTGGGCATGGGTGTTGTAATAGTTGTGGTGATAGGCTTCCGAAGGGAAAAACGGTGGCGGAGGGGCTGCCGTTACCTGGGTGACAATGGGCAAAGGATACACCCCCTGCCCATTCACAACCGCAATCACTTCCCGGGCGGTAGTCGCCTGGGCCTCGTCCTGGCAAAAAATCACGGAGCGGTATTGCGTGCCCACATCGGCCCCCTGACGATTCAGGGTGGTGGGATCGTGCAGGTGAAAAAAAACCTCGAGCAGGCTGGCGAAGGACAGCACTGCCGGGTTGAATTCGATCCGTACCACCTCGGCGTGCCCGGTTTGGCCCGAGCAGACCTGTTCGTAGGAAGGATGAGCGAGCGGCCCCCCCGCATAGCCCGAAATGACCGCATGAACCCCTTGCAGACGCTGGAAAATGGCCTCCAGGCACCAAAAACAGCCGCCGCCCACAACCGCCACCGAACCCGACTTTGATTCAACCATGATCAACTACCCCCTTTACCCCTGCACCGGCTCCTGACAAACTCCATACAGAGTGTAGGGCAGGACCCCTGGTGGGGCCCGCCAAGGCAGATTCTATTCCCAATGACTCACGGTGGACCGGCATGACCAGCAGGCAGCCCCTCGAACCCGATCGCAAAGTGACTGTGCCCGATTTGGTATTGGCCAAGCGCGCCGGGCAAAAGATCACCATGCTCACCGCTTACGATTATCCCACGGCCTTGCTGCTGGATCAGGCAGGCATCGATTGCCTGCTGGTAGGTGATTCGCTGGGCATGGTGGTGCAGGGTTTGCCCGACAGTCTGGGGGTGACCCTCGACCAGATGATCTACCATGGAAAAATGGTGACCCGGGCTGCCCAGCGGGCCCTGGTGGTGGTGGACATGCCGTTTATGAGCTATCAGGTGAACGATGATGAAGCGGTACGAAATGCCGGGCGTATTTTGCAGGAAACCGGCGCCCACGCAATAAAACTGGAGGGCGGGCGGAGCCGTGTGGGTGCAATCCGCCGCATGGTCGATGCAGGCATCGCGGTGATGGGCCATGTGGGGCTGACGCCGCAGTCTGTGCGCCGGCTGGGCGGTTTCAAGGTGCAGCGCGACGCGGAAGAGTTGCTGGCCGATGCCAAGGCGGTGGAGGAGGCCGGTGCCTTTGCCGTGGTGGTGGAATGTGTGCCGGCGGAGCTGGGCAGGCGTGTCAGCCAGGCGCTGGGAGTACCCACGATTGGTATTGGGGCCGGGGGTGCCTGCGATGGGCAGGTGCTGGTGGTCAACGACCTGTTGGGGATCGAGCAAACCGTGCGGCCCCGCTTTGTCAAACGGTATGCTGAGCTGGCCCAGGCCACCCGCCAGGCGGCGGAAACCTATGCCACCGAGGTGCGGCAGGGCAAGTTTCCCGGCGGCGAGCATGGTTTTGCCTGACCGTGAGAGGGCTGGTTTGCCAACTTGCCGGGATCCCTTGTAATTTGCGGTACAATAGCCTTTGGCAGTTGCCCCAGCGGCGGGAGTCGCTCGGGGCGGAGGCCTGCCCCAGAGGATTGGAAACGCGGCATGACAGTCTTTCATGGCCGGGAACATTTTATTCCGCTACGCAAAGCCGATTTGGCAGGTGTCCTGACCTCTCGGGCCCCTGAGCAGGAGCGAATGGGCTGGCTGAAGTTTTTTGGTATCAATTCAGCGTTGTTTCACCACTATTTCCAGGTCCAACTGGACCAGTTGAAAGACCTTTACGCCCAATTCGACCCAGACCTTGATACCCTCCCTGTGGCTACCCCGGGGGTGGCTCCAGTCCCGGAGCTGGAGCAGGAGATGGCCTTTTTCGAAGTGCTTGACCGGCTGCTGCAACAGGCCAACTTCAGGCAGCTCACCTGGGATGAGGTGCTCGATTCGCAAAATCGCAGTTCGATCCTGGGCGTGCGGATGCGGGTGGATTCATCGGTTTTTGAAAGGATTCAGGTGCATGTTCGTGGTTCAGCCATCAGCACCACCCGGCGGGCCAACTGGTGGCGGCTTTGGGAACCGAAGGAGCACACGACCCAGGTTCATCAGCGTATGGTTCTGTCCTTTCGGCTGAAAGAGGGCCAGGCCTCCCACGCCGACCTGTCTCACCACGGCATCCACATCAAACTGTTCCGGCGAATCCCGCGCAATGATGTGGAGATGCTCATGCCCGGGGCGCGTATCCTCCTCACGGGTTTCGACTTGGGTATGATCGGCTTCCCCCTCTTTTCCGGTCTGGTGCTGGTGGTTGGCAATGCCATTCTGGCCATCTTTTCCGCGGGGGTGAGCGTGCTGGCCGGGCTGGTTAGCTGGTCAGTGGCCCTGGCGATGGGGGGCTATGGTTTCCGCTCGTTTTCCGCCTGGCAAGCCAGACGCAACCAGTACAACCTGAAAGTGAACCGGCATCTGTACTTCCAGAAGCTGGACAGCAACCTGGGTGCGCTGCTGCGTCTGCTGGACGAGGCCGAGGAGCAGGAGTGCCGCGAGACCTGGCTGGCCTATTACTGTCTGGTGCGGTCCGCGCCGGCGGAGGGATGGTCGGCCTCTGAGCTGGACAACCATTGCGAGTTGCTGCTGAACGAGATCTCCGGCTGTCAGGTAGACTTTGAGGTGGAAGACTCACTGCGCAAACTCATGAGGCTGGGGATTGTCATGGAAACGGGTGGCAAGTATCGGGCCCTCCCCCTGGACCAGGCTATCACGGCCCTGGACAAGATATGGGATGACCTGTTCCCCGGGCAGGCGCACAACCTCAACGAAGGTGCCATCCGCCTTTCCAGAATCCTTTCCCGACCAGTCATCACCCCGGGGGGCCCGGTGGTCTCCCGGAAATCCTGAGAAAAAAATAACCGCAAGAACAGGGAATCAGTTCATGCACGATATCAGCAAGGGACGCGACCCATCCGAATGGATCGCCCGCTCCATGGGCAAATTCGAGTCTTCAGGCATCCGCAAGGTATTTGATCTGGCCCGCAAGCTAAAAAACCCGGTCAATCTCAGTATCGGCCAGCCCGATTTCGAGGTGCCGGCCCCCATCCGCCACGCGGCAGCCCGGGCTATCGAGGCCGGACACAATAGCTACACCGTCACCCAGGGTATGGCGGAGCTGCGCGAGGGCATACTGGCCCGGGTTCGCGCCTCCCTGCCAACCGCCGCCTGCGCCGACAGGTCCATCCTGCTGACTTCGGGTACCACCGGGTCGCTGGTGCTGGCGTTAACCTGTGTTCTTGATCCAGGCGACGAGGTGATCGGCTTCGATCCCTGGTTTGTCATGTACCCCAACCTGACCGGCCTGCGTGATGCGACATTCATCGCGGTGGATACTGCCCCCTCGTTCATCCCCGACCTCGACCGGGTGCGGGCCCTGGTGAACCCGCGCACCAAGGCCATGATCGTCAATTCCCCGGCCAATCCCACTGGCGCAGTCTGGCCCGAGGAGACCCTGCGGGGCCTGGCCGAGCTGTGTCTGGAGAAAGGCATTTTACTGATCTCTGATGAGATCTACAGCATGTTCAGTTTCGACGGACCCCATATCAGTCCGGCCCGTTTCAATCCGCAGACACTGGTCATCGACGGCTTCAGCAAAAGCCACGCCATGACCGGCTGGCGGGTTGGCTTCACTCACGGCCCGGCCCGGCTGATCGAGGAGATGATCAAGCTGCAGCAGTTCACCTTTGTCTGCGCGCCCAGCATGGCCCAGCACGGGGCTCTGGTGGCACTGGATGTGGACATGTCGGCGGAGGTGGCCAGTTACAAGGCCCGCCGGGACTTCATCCGGGCGGAGCTGACGCACGATTATCATATCGGCGATCCTGGTGGCGCCTTTTATCTCTATGTCCGCGCGCCCAAAGGCCGTTTGGGCACCGAGTTTGTCGCCGAGGCCATCGAACGCAACCTGCTGATCATCCCGGGCAAGGTGTTCAGCCATCATGACACTCATTTCCGCATCAGCTACGCCGCCTCCATGACCACCCTGGAGCGTGGCGTGGAGATTCTCAAGGCCATGGCGCGGACCTGACGCCCTGGCGGGAATTGCCGTCCCGCCTTTTTTGTGGCCGCCATCGCCGCATCTTTCCCAGACTCACAGACAGTTTTTCCCTACGAAGCCATCGGCCACCCAGTACGGGTTGCGCCGATAAGGCGGGCTGGGGAAGATAATGGAAGAATCTTCGCCCGAATGACTTCCGGCTGTAGGCGGCCGGGGCTGGGTGGGTATCGCGGTTCACCGAGGGGAAATGACGATGCGCTTGCGCCAAGGCTGGTGTGTGGCATTGCTGCTGGGTTTGGCAGGGGTTCTGCTCGAACCCGGCCAGCTCAGGGCTAAAGCCGATGTGAGTGATCAGGCCCCCTCCACAGGACGCACCCTGGTGCTGGTGGCTGGAGCCGGCACTTTCCAGGATTCTGCCATCAAGGCGCGGCCTGGTGCCGAGAAGGATGCCAAGACCTTTTACAGCCTGCTCACTGATGGCAAACACCTCAAAGTGGCCCCAGCCGATGCCAAACTCCTGGCAGGTACCGGGCAAGCCACCCGCGCCGCCTTCCTGGAAGGGCTTGCATGGCTGACCAAAGAAGCACAGCCGGGTGATACGGTCATTGTCGGCCTGTTTGCCCAGGGCGGGCCGCAGAGCGACGGCGGCGACCGACGCTGCTATTTTCTGGCGGATAGCCAGTTTGCCACCCGTGACCGTAGTGCCGTGGCTGAATCAGAGATCGCTGATGCCCTGAAAAATCTCAAAAGCCAGCGCGTGGCTGTGTTTCTCGATGTGAATTTCAAGGGTTACACCGCTCCGGGCAAAGGTATTGCCGAGCCCACCCTGGGGCAGACACCCTACAGGGAGTTTCTGGGTGATGATGGTACCGAGGATCACAACCCGCTCACGGGTCATGTGGTTTTTTTGGCCACAACCGGTTTGCAGCCATCACTCGTCCTGCCCAGTGGCGAGGGAATATTCACCAAGGTGATTACCGATGGACTTTCAGGCAAGGCTGACACCGAGGGCGGCGAGCCGGATGGTCGCGTCACGGTCGACGAGTTGACCGAGTACATCGACAAGCAGTTGCCCGAGATGGCCCGCCAGTTGGGCAAGAACAAGGAGGAGAAACAGCAGCTCCCATTCGTGTTGGGTGGCCGCGCCAACCACTACCCCCTGACCATGAATCCACCTGCCGCCGAGAAAGCCGCTGCTGAACTGGTCAAATTCGAGGCTCTCGTCAAGGATGGCAAGATCCCCGAAAAATTCCAGGCTGAGGGACGCAATCTCCTCAACGCCATGCCCAAGCTGGAGGTGCAGCGTTCGTTGCGCAAGCAGCACCAGGCTCTGGCTGGCATGGGCGATCTGGCGGCCTTCGAGGCCAAACGCGACGAACTGATGGCCAGCACCAAGCTGGCTCCTGAGGCCGCCGCTGATTTTGCCAAAATTGTCCGCAAGGCGATCGACATGCTCCAGCGCGAGTATGTCAAGGAACTCAAGCCCGGGCAGATGGCCGCCTGGGCCGTGCAGGGCCTGTATCGGCGCATTGAGGAGAAAATTCCCGAATCGATCGCCACACTCTTGCTGAAACCCGAGGCGATCACCGGCGAGGCGATCAACAAGCTGCTGGGGGATGCCCGCATGAACCTTGGCCGGCGCGAAGACCTCGACAAGGGCAAGGATGTGGATATCACCTTGCAGCGAATGATGGCAAACCTTGACCCCTACACCACCTACATCGACTCCGACACCAAGGCCACCCTCGACAAGGAGATCCAGGGGAACTTCACGGGTATCGGTGTGCAGATTCGTCGCGATAGCGTCTCGGACATGCTGCTGGTGGTCACACCCATCAAGGATAGCCCGGCCTTCAAGGCGGGCATCCAGGCGGGCGACCTGATCAGCAAGATTGTTCTTGATGTCGACAACAAGGGTAACAAGTTGCCGTCACCTGAGGTGGTTCTTACCAAGGGCCTGGCGGTCAATGACGCGGTGAAAAAGATTCTTGGCAAGCCCGGCACCCCTGTCACGGTTTTTATCCAGCGCGAAGGGCAGGAAACCGACAAGGAGATCAAGCTGATCCGCCAGCGCATCGAGGTGGAGAGCGTGCTGGGCTACAAACGCAAGCCAGACGCCACCTGGAACTGGTTTGTCGATCCCAAGAGCAAGATCGGTTACATCCGCCTGACCAGTTTTTCCCGCAACTCGGCCCGCGACATGATGCGCGCGGTTGACGAGATGCGCAAGCAAGGCATGAAGGGCCTGGTTTTCGACCTGCGCTTCAACCCGGGCGGCCTGCTGGATAGCGCGGTTTTGATTTCCGACATGTTTGTGGATGATGGCCTCATTGTCAGCATCCGCCCTCGTGGCCGGCAGGAGACCCAGTTTTCCGGCTCCTCCGAGAACAGCCTCACCGACTTCCCCATGGTGGTGATGGTCAACTCAGGTTCGGCTTCCGGCAGTGAGATCGTCTCGGCCGCCTTGCAGGACCACCACCGCGCCTATGTCATCGGCGAGCGCAGCTTCGGCAAGGGTTCGGTGCAGAACATCAAGGAATTTGGCGATGGCGAGATCAAACTCACCACCGCCACCTTCTGGAGGCCCAGCGGCAAAAACCTCAACAAGTCCAGCACCGGGGGCAAGGACGAGGACACCTGGGGCGTGAAGCCTGATCTCGATGTCAAACTTACCCGCAAGGAGCGTGACGACCTGTTCGAGAACCTCCGCGACTTCGAAATCATCGAGGGGCCAGGCGGCAAGAAAAAGAAAAAAGACGAAGAAGACAAGCCGCCCTTTGTGGACACCCAGTTGCAGGCAGCCCTCACTTACCTGCGCAGCCAAATGCGGGTAAGCAGTCGCTGATACCCCCAACCCTGGCCATTGACCCTGACGGTCAGGTAAAGACTGCTGAAACTGACGACCCTGAGCCTCGCCAATCTGGCGAGGCTTTTGGTTTTTACTCAAGCTGGTTTGCCTTGTGGCCGCAATGGGGCACAGTTGGACGGGATTCGATTATATCCGTGGCGCGGGTTGCGCCCCTGGCCACCTGGGAACAAGACACCATGTTGCGATTTTCATTCATGTGGACGCCACGGGGCGCTTTGGTGGCGCTATCCGGCCTGGCCTTGGCAGGCTGCCAAAGCATGGGCGGCAAATCAGCGGCCACCCCACCCCACAATCCCTGTGATACCGCAACTTGCGGGGCGCCAGCGCCCGAACCACCCAAGAAGGGGTTCCTCGGCTTGTGTAGCCACGACAAGAGCAAGCCCGGCTTGTTGGCCATGCTCAAGAAGCAGCCTCACCCCGCTGACCATTCACCGGTGCCATTGGCCCCAGGCGAGTTCATTGTCTCCTATGGCGAGGGGCCTCCGCCGATGGTTCAGCAATACGCCCAGCCGCCGTGTGCGTCGCCGGTTGCTTCGTTCATGTCCGAGGGCTGCCCGACCATGAGCACCCTGATGCCCTCTTGCCCCACGCCATCGTGCGGGGTCATGTCTCCGGGTATGATGCCTCCCCAGTCCATGGGGACCATGATGCCTGGCATGATTCCCGGCGCGGCCTTGCCCAGCACCCCTATCGCTCCGGTGCCGGTTGGTAACATGCAACCGCTTCCCCCGAACACTGTGGCACCTCCTCCCGGACTGCCTTCTCCGGGCGGCACGCCGCAGGCCCAGCCCATGCCCGCCCCTGGCGGTACCACCTCGAGGACTTTCATCCGCTGATCAGCGTGCCCCTGAACACTTCCACGCCATAAGCCCCGGGTTGCGCTCCACCGCGCGCCCGGGGTTTATGGTTGACCGGCCCCCCCTGGCATATCCGGGAAAGGGGCTTGAGATTTGCCTGGATCACGGCAGCAGACGCCGCGCTTTTTCTTGCACCACGGGGTCTGCGGTTTCCCGCAACTTCCCGCGCCATGGTTCGACAACCTTTTTCGCTTCCACCCTGCCTGTGGCAATGGCGTTCAGCAGGGCCAACGAGCGGTCAGGGGTGCGGGCCAGCGCGCCCAGGGCCATTCCCAGGTTTTCCGCGTTCAGCCGGGGCAGGGCCTCCAGGAGCAGCGGTGCCACCTTCGCATCGTCGCTGCTATCGATATCACCCAGGCCACTGATGGCACCCATGACCAATTCATCGTCAGTGCCCGGCTTCAGGTACTGGGCCAGCACCGTCAGCGCCTGGCCCCGGTCCCCCAGTGCCACCATGCGCAGTGCGTCATAGCGGGTGCCGGTGGGGACCCGGGAGCTGTTCGCCAGCGAGAAAGCCAGCTTGATGGCCCGGTCCCAGCGTTCGCGCAAAGCATCTTCTTTTGCTAGCAGGGTTTGGTATTCCTGGTGCGGCCAACGACCCGCCAGCGTGGAACCGTTGATCAGGCCGCCTCCCACCACCACGGATTGCCAATCACGCATCCCCGCATCGGTTTGTGGTAGTGATACCCGCAATATCGCCTTCAGTGTGGCGGCATCTCCTTTCCTGCCCTGGGCGATCGCCACGCGCCAGATATGTGGAATCGCCTGGTATTCGTCCTTGCCCTCGGCCAGACCGTTGGTCATGTCCTGCAGCATGTCAGCCGCCCAATCCGACCGCTGGTCAAGCAGGCGCTGGACCAGAGCCTTGTCACCGGTGCCATTCTCCAGCGCCCGCACCAGTTCACCAGGGGATTGGGGCACATCCCCCGCCGCCTTCGCCACCAGCACCGGAACCTGGTTGTTGGCTGTGAGGTAAACCGAGCGCAGGTCGAGCAGGGCGGCGCGCACCGCTCCGTCAGGCCGCACGGTCACGGTGGCGTCACCGGCTGGCAGGCTGATACGCCCCACTTTCAGTTGCTTGTAGGTTGACCAGTCTCCTCCTGTGGCGGGCACCACAAAATCCAGGCGCGATACGCCGCACTCCACCACCAGTCGGTTGCCGGCGGCGGATTGGGCGCAGGCAAAATCGAGCCACAAGTCGAGAGTGAGGGCCTGGGGTGATTTCACTCGCCAGCGGATAAAATCCTGCTCGCCATGCCAATTGCCCAGGTTGCCGAATTCGCTTTCAAAAAGAATGGCACCACCGCGTATCTCGCAGGTGGTTGCCGTCAGGGTAGCCCCATGGGCTGCGATCGCTACCTCGCGGGGCTGGTTGCCAGGCACGGTCCTGGCCGGGCTCTCCAGCTTGGCCAGATAGGCCAGCAGGTGTGCCATCGCCTCCACCGGAATCTCCCGTTCCAGGCCTTCGGGCATCAGTGACTTGCCGGTAGTTTCCAGGCTTTCCAGATCGGCCCGTAGCAGGTTGCGCTCCTGCCCATCGGCCTGGCGAATTGACAGGCTTGTGGCATTTTCTGAAGTGATAATTCCGGCTATTGTTTGTCCTTTTTTCAGGGTGGCGGCATAAACCAGATAGCGGGAATCAAGATTGCGGTTGGGATCAAGGATTTCCTGGAGCAGGCTCCCGGCTGACTTGCCAGCTACCGTGCGCAGGTCTGGCCCCACAGCGTTGCCGTTGTCTTCCAGGCGATGGCAGACTGCGCAATGCTTGCGGAAAAGGTCACGGCCCATGCTGGCATGGCCCGCCAGGCTGGTAGCCCCCTGGTACCTGGCCAGCACTTCGCCCCGACCGACGCTGGAGCCATCAGCCAGCAGTTTGACTGCCCGCGCCCGCATTGCCGGGTCACGGCTTTCCATCAGGCGCTGCCGACGGATGGCATTGATCTCCCCGGCGGGAATGGTTCGGGCTTCCATCGCATCGAGCAGCAGGCCCACCCAGGCAGGACGACTGGCCAGGGCATCCAGCGCGGCTGTTCGCAGCATCGGATTCAGGGAGCGGTAGTTTTCGATCAATACCCGGCCTGCGGTCGGGCTGCCCGTGGCAGACAAACGCTGGAGAGCCGCTTGCCGGATCAGTGGGGCTTCAGTCGGGGCCAGCAGCCTGGCCAGCAGGGTGAGATCGTCAGAACTGTTTTCGGCCCGCCCCAGGAGAGTGATGGCGGCGATCCGGTCATTTTCCATGGCTTGCTGGTTTTCAGCAACCGTGCGCGATCTGCTGATCAGACTGGCCAGCGATGTGGTCACCTCGGGGCCAAGCTGGTTCAGGCTGAAGTTCCGTCCCTCCAGCGCCACCAGCAGACTGCCCATGGTGTGGATGGGATCGGCCTGCTGACGAGTGCCGTTGGGTTGCAACAAGCTGGAAATCAGGTGTTTCAGGGCTTCAGGGTTGCTGGAGACTGCCTCGGTCAGTCGGCCCAGGAAGGCTGTGGGCGGGTTGGGTTGGGTCTGCAATGCCGCCTCGGCGAACGCGCCAAGAGTGGATGCGTGGGCGCCGCTGAGAGCCGCACTAACCAGCAGGGGGTCGGCTGCATGGGTCCCCGCCGCTTTTCCCAGGGCTGTGGCGGCGGTAGCGTCCTCCCAGTTTCCCAGTGACAACACGGCTTGCAATCGGGTTTGAGCATCGGCGTCCTTGGTCAGCAGGATCAGGGCGTCCCGCGCGGTGGTGGAAGGTGCCAGGGTTGCCGCCAGCCGGGCGGCTTGGCGTCTGACCCCAGGGTGCTTGTCCACCAGGCCCTGGTTGATCAGCGGCTCATCAATCCGGGCCAGCAAGGCACAGGCGGCCAGCGCCTGGAGCCGCACCAGGCCATTGGTGCTTTGCCCTGCCAGGTTTCGAAGGGGCTTGATCGCGGCGGAATTGTTCCGCCACAGCAATTGCTGCATGGCCATGTCCCGGGCGCTGGCAGCCGGACTTTCCATCTGTGCCAGCACGGTGGCCAGAGAGGCGGTGGCGAGATTCACCCTGGGACGCGGCTCACCTTTTTCCGGACGAAGCCGATAAATACGCCCCAGGCCGGAACCGGCGCGGGTGTCGATTTTTTCCAGATCCGCGCTGGGGATCCAGCGCGGGTGCTCAATCAGGAAACGGTACATGTCCACCACATACAGGCAACCATCGGGACCAGCCTTCACCTGCACCGGCCTGGCCCAGGGGTCACTGGAGGCCAGGAAGGAATGGTCGGCCTCAACCACCGGACGGGTGCCACTGAATGAATGGCCATCCGGCTCCAGCTCAAGCCGGTGGACAAGATGATGCACCGGTTCGCAAGTGAACAGGCTGGAACTGTAATCATGGCCCAAAAGAGTATCGCTGTAGGTGCCAATGCCGCAGGCCGAGGTGACCGTGCCAACCGGGCCAGACAGCTTGAACATCTGCACGGACCCGGCTGGAATCAGCCGATTGGCTTCAGGGTTGGTAGCCACCTGCCTGATAACTTGCGGGTGGCGGACCGAGGGATTGCGGCGCAGGTATTCATCTGGCAGGGCCAGGTGCCAGGCCAGTACCGAATTGTCGCACCCAAACCAGTTCCCTTGCGCGTCACGGATGCGCCCCTGCTGGGTGCGGCCGGTGGCCGGTTCAATGGCGCCGGTGTCTGGCTGGATGCGGAAATCCCGGTCGCCCAGCTCCAGAATTTTGCCGGTTTTATGGCTTTTTATTTTCCCGCCGAACAGCCCGCAACTGCCATGGAGCCAGCCATCCAGTCCGGGAGTGAGTGAATTGACCCGCGCCTGGTAGTTGCCGGTGCCAAAACCACTGTAGAGCTTTTCAACCACATCGGCCTTGCCGTCACCATTGGTGTCGCGGGCCAGGAGAATATCGGGAGCGGCGCAAATCAGCACGCTATCGCGCCAGGCGGTCACACCCGTGGGGAATGGGATGTTGTCAACGAATAGGGTGGAATGGTCGAATTTGCCATCGCCATTGATGTCAGTCAGGCGTCGAACCGCGCCACCGGGCTGGTAATCGCCATTTTCTCCCGAGGGGTAGTCGCGCATCTCGGCCACCAGGAGCGCGCCATCCGGGGCGAAATCAATCGCCACCGGGCTTTGCACCAGGGGTTCGGCGGCTACCAGTTCCAGCCGGGTCGCTGGTGGCACCCGCCAGGTGGCCAGGGCCTGGGCTGGAGTTCTGGCTTGGGTGCCCTGGGTTTTTTCCGTGCCTTCAGCGGCTTTGAAACGCCCCAGGAGCGCCCTCTCCGCCGAGGCGATGATCTGCCCCTCCAGTCCGGGCCGGAATGAGGAGGGCAGATCGTAATAGGTCATGGCCGCGCCTCCCTCGTAGCCGCCCTCTTTCAGGATGCGCTCCGAAGGGATATAGCAAGGCGAATCGTTGCTGTAGGCATTGAGCCAGAGGCGTTTGCCATCGAGTTCGCGTTTCAGGCGCAACGAATAATCCACTACCACCTCACCCGGCAAAAAGACCATGGCCAGCCTGTCACCAAATTCCCAGGTTTGCACCGGATAGGCGATGGATGTTGCCAGTTTTTCACCCCGGCCAAGCCGGGCCAGTTGCACCCGGGCATGGTGGCCGATGTAGTCGGATTTCTGGGCGCGTTCCGCGAATTCCTGACGATCGGGCGGGTTGCCCAGCTCCAGGGTGATGGATTCCAGGGTGGCGCTGGTGGGCGGGCCCAGCGGTTCCAGGCCCAGCTTGATCAGCCTCTCTACTTCACGCCCCACTTCCATCCCCTGGCGCGAGGCCACCTCCACCTTGTCACCTGTCACCCCGGAGGACGGGTTGCTGTCGGCACCGCAGCCGATGCTCATCAGGGCGATTGCTCCGGGGAAGGCATCTTCCATCGCCTGCTGGGCGTGCCCCGGCCAATCGCCACCAATTTTATTATGCGAAAGGGTCACTGCGTGGCAGGCATAGCTCGCCCAGAGGCCCCGCACCTTGCCACCCTCTGGTTCGCGAACCACCAGCACGGGGAGGTCGTGATCCACAGGGCCCCCCGCTGTGCGACGGTTGATGGCAAATCCCACTTTGCCCATCGACCAGCCCAGTTGCGATGGCTTGCGATCGCCAAGCGCTGCCAGGACCACTTTCTCCAGCGCATCCGTGAATTCCCCGGTGTAGCGGTGAATTCGCTCCTGGTGGTCCCCAGGTATGGTCTGGCCAAACAGGGTGGCGCAGACCCCTTCGAGCATGGGGGCGGTGTGCGTGTGTGAGGCGCAGATGGCCAGGCGTTCGCTGGTGACTCCCTGCGATTTCAACCGATCAAGCAACTTCTGGCGGATGGCGGTTGAACAGCCAAGATTATCCACCGTGATCAGCACCCAGGGCAGATGGTCGCCCAATGCCAGTGCCTTGGCCCAGACCCGCTGCTGCACCCCCTCGGATTCCATCCGGCGAAAGCCAAAGCCACTCAGCCGGACCGGATAGGAGGGCGTGATATCGCGCCTTGCGAGTCCGGCGGGCACCAGTTCCACTTGCGCCGGCTGGCTATTCAACAGGGCCAGAATGATCAGCAGCATGGGAATCACCACAGGAGGAAAGTGATACTGGGCAGGAAGCATGAAGTCTAAGCGTGCGGGTGGTGCCAGGCAAGAAAAGGCAGCCAGCCAGAAACGGATGCCAGCCACCAGATGGGACCAAAGCGGCTGGCATGGTAGGATCTGGCAGACCTTCGGGAGACCTGTGATGCGCTTCCACCTGCTTTCGGGGCTGCTCCTTGCTTGCCTGGCCACACTGGCTCCGGCGGAGGAAAGGCCCAATATCCTCTGGTTTGTTGTGGATGACATGTCACCCAATCTGGGTTGCCATGGCGAAAAGGCTATCCAGACTCCCAATCTTGACAGGCTGGCCGCTGAGGGGACCCGCTTCAGCCATGCCTACACCACCGCTCCGGTCTGCTCGCCCTGCCGCAGCGCCCTGATCACCGGTATGTACCAGACCAGCATCGGTGCCCAAAACCATCGCAGTGGCAGGGCCCTGCCCATCGTGCTCCCCGCCGGGGTGCGGCCCATTCCCGAACTGTTCCGCCAAGCTGGTTACCACACCTGTATTGGCAACGGCATGGCTGGCAACCAGTCGCGTGGAAAAACCGATTACAACTTCACCTGGGATCAGGCCATGTACCATGGGGCCGACTGGGCCGACCGCAAACCCGGCCAGCCGTTTTTCATGCAGGTACAACTGCCTGGCGGCAAATTACGCGATGGTAACGGCTGGATCGGCCTGGAAAAGCGGCTGGGGCAACGGGCCACCAACCCTGAAACAGTCTTGCTGCCACCCTATTACCCGCGCGACAAGGTGCTACTAAAGGATTGGGCCCTTTATCTCGACAGCGTGTGTGAAACTGACGAGGCGGTGGGGAGGGTGATCGCCCGGTTGAAAAAGGAACAACTGCTCGACAACACCCTGGTGATTTTCTGCTCCGACCACGGGATCAGTCACGCCCGCGGCAAGCAATTCCTCTATGACGAAGGGACGCATGTGCCGCTGATCATCCGCGGGCCCGGGATTCGGCCCGGTCTGGTGCGCCCGGATCTGGTGGAACTCATCGATTTGGCTCCGGTGTCTTTGGCGGCGGCGGGCCTTCCCAAACCACAAGGTATGCAGGGGCGTGACATCCTGGCGGCGGACTACAAGGTTCGCGATGCGGTGTTTGCCGCCCGCGACCGGTGTGACGAGACGGTTGACCGCATCCGGAGCATGCGGACGGATGAGTGGCTTTACCTGCGCAATTTTCATCCTGACAGGCCGATGCTGCAGCCATGCCGGTACAAGGATGACAAGCCAACACTGAAAAGGCTGCGCGAACTGCATGCCTCTAAGCAGTTGCCGGCCCTTGCCACCAGGCTGCTTTTTTCATCGGGCCGGCCCCCCGAGGAGCTGTACCAGTGGAAAAAAGACCCATGGCAGATCCAAGATTTGGCAGGTGACCCCGCACATGCCGGGGTGCTGGCCCGCCTGCGCCGTAGCCTGGATCAATGGATGGAGCAAACGGGGGATCAAGGCCGCCAGCCCGAGGCGCCAGCCGGTTACGATGCGGAGATGAAAGTGTATCTCAAGGATTTGCAGGGTCAGGATACAGGTGGCCTGAAGGCCAACATTGCCACCATGAAGCGTTGGGCCGCAGCGGGAAAATAAACAGGCAGCAGTGTCGTCCATAGCCAGACACTGTGCCTCCGACAGGCTCATTGTTTGGGTGGGCCGTTCAGCTCGCAGTCCCGGTCTTGAGTTTCTTCCGGCTTTCCCATTTCAGGCCCAGGCCGCGCAGACCCCATCCGAGCGAGGCGGTGGCCACCCCGCGCATCAGCAGGCTCACCCCCACAAAAGTCCCGACGACCCAAATGGCAGATTCCGGCCATTCAGCCGCGATCATCACGCCGCAGAAAATGGAAACGATGCCGCTCAGCAGGCTGGCACCCCATAATGGCGTCATTGTGAACAAGGCCAGGCCGGAACGGAACACACCCGAAACAAACAGCATGGCGGCAATCAGCAGCGTGAGTATGCCAAGGGCGTCGGCAGGGCGCGAGATAACCAGCAAGCCGAAGAAAATATCGAGGGCACCAACCATCAGGTAGAACAGGACCCCTTGCCAGCCGCGGGAATGGAAGGCGGTGCCCAGCTCCAGAACGCCTCCCAGAAGGATCATCCAGCCGATGAAAACGGCGGTGGAAAGTGAGACAATGAACGGGAATGCAACTGCTAGCAGGCCCAGGCAGATAAGCATCGTGCCCCAGAAGAAAATCCACTTCCAGCGGGATTGAATCTCGCCAAGTCCCTCGAGCAGCAACGGCATCACCATCTTCGTTCTCCCGAAACAGGAACTGCAAAAAAAAGCAACCCCGTCCGGTTGGAAGGGGTTGAGTCAGGATAGCAGATGGGCTTGCCATCCTGTCAGGGGTGCGCGTCACCGGGGGCTAAAACCAGGTCGCCAGGTGAAATGCCAGCCCGCATCTCCCCCGAGTTGTTCAGGTAGATGTCGCAACCGTCAGGTTGATGGCGGGTTGCCAGGAAGCGCACATTGCCAGTCTTGTAGAGGACATTCTGGCCACGGCCGCCATGATTAGGGCTATTGGCACTCGCATGGTTCATCTGACCGTTGGCGGCACGGGTTTGGGAAGCGGTCGTGCGTGGCCCCTTGTCGGCTAGGAGAGGATGATCATCGTCCTGATTCCGGTGGGGCCCCGTCAGCTTGCCATTCTCGTACCAGCCAAGCGGGTAGGCGTAAGACCCACCCATGGCACGGGCGGCACGGTGGAAAAGAGTGGGGTCCTGTTGGTAAAACCGGTCCATTTGAGCACGATCGGGGGGTGCCTGAGGGATGGGATCCGCGCAGAAAGAGTGACCACCCTCAGGCAAAAAGCCATTTTCCCTCAGCGACACCAAATAGGTGCTGGCCACGCTATTGGGCCCTGATGAAGCCACATGGGGATATCGGCCCTGGTTCGCGTCAGCATAGTGGTTCAAGGCAGTGCCAAATGTCCGTAAAGTGTCCTGGCATGACAGCTCGCGCTGCCGCACCCAGGCCTGATGGATGGCGGGGAAACCGATCAGGCCCGCCACCATCATGACCCCACCGGCCGCCAGCAGGTCGCCCAGTCGCCACGAAGACCAGCTCCATGAGGGCCGAGATGGCTGGGGAGCCTTTGGAAGGCGGATGATGGTGGCTGAATCTGCCTCGCGGGCCCGTTCCACCCGGGCGATGGTGCGCTGCGCCAGGTTGGCGGGGGGGGCCAAGGGGTCTTCCCGTAGCAGCGAGAGTGCTTCCATCAGGGTTTTTGACTGCCGCGAAAGCCGGGAGTCAGCACGGAGCAAGGCGTCCATCTCGCCGGTCTGGCTGGGCTCAAGACAACCCATCGCATGACCAACAAGGTCAAAGAATGGGCTGTCGCCTGACAGCGGGGGGTTTTCTGGGGGCTGCATGGTAACGATTTTCCTGGCGAGAGGGGGAGTCAGTCCGTTGGGGCGGAAGGGGACGCAGTCCCCTCGGTGGCATCCTTCAGCTTGCCCATCAGGCGATTGACCGCCGCGTGCAACCTGGACTTCACCGTGCCCAATGGCACTCCCAACACCTCCGCAATGTCCTTGTACTTCATCTCCTGGTAGTAAGCCAGGAGCATCACTTGTCGGTACAGTTCGGGCAGCTCTTCCACCGCCTGGCGGAGAGCCTGCTTTTGTTCTTCCCGACTCATCGCATCCTGTGGCGACTCGTCGCGGGCTACCAGGAGATCTGCCAGACTCGATTGGTCACTCTCCAAACCAGAACTGCCATGCCGGTCCAGGCTCACTGCCTTGCGACGGTTCTGACGCCGCAGGGTGTCCACTGCCTGGTGGGTGGCTATCGTGTACAACCAAGGACGAAACGGCCGTCCCTGTTCGTACTGATCAAGCTTCTCGTAGACTTTCAAAAAGGTATTTTGAAAAACATCCTCTGCCAATGTTGCGTCGCCAACATAGCGACGCAAATACCCATACAACTCCTTTTCGTACCTGCCCACCAGCGAGTTGAAGGCACCCTGGTTGCCCGTGCGGGCTTCCGCAATCAGCTTTTCATCAGACACCACAGCGGTATCAGACACTGCCGACTCTGGCACCACAACCTCCCTTGCTACGCCACCCCGTTCCTGGAGGTTCAGCGTATTCCAAATTCAAAAATTTCAGTATATGCCAAGATATCTTGGCTAACCGAAGTTCAAGTCAGGCACCTTGTACCGAGTCCAATTCTATCCTAGGGAATAGTGGCACCACTTTTCCCGCCACTGTTTCAGCCGTTACCCGCAAATCATCCTGCGGCGTGGGTGATTCCAGCGCGTCCTGGGTGGAAACCTCCGCAAAAGGCTTTGCAAAATTGAAACTGCTATACAGCGTGGCGGCCAGTTTGGGCAAAAAGGGCTTCAGTAGCACTGCCGCCACCCGCACCGCCTCCACCAGATCGTGCAGCACCAGTGCGGCGGCCGGTTTATCGGTCTTCACCAAAGACCATGGGGCCGTCTTTTCCGCATGCTGGTTGGCGGGAACCAGCACCCCTTGCCAAAGCGTCGTGAGCGCCTGGCTATAGTGCAGGGACTCGACTTGCTGGCGGTAGCGGGACACTACTTCCTGAACCGACTGCTCTCCAACTGGCAGCGTTGGCTTAAGGCCTGCTGTTCCTTCAAGAACCGAGCCAAAGTTGCGACCAACCAGCCCGGTCACACGGCTGTAAAGATTACCCAGATTGTTGGCCAGATCGGAGTTGTAGACCTCGGCGAAACGACGCCAACTGAACTCACCATCACCAGGGAATGGACATTCTCGCAAGAAATAGTAACGGAATGCTTCGGCGCTAAATTTGCTTAAAATATCCATCGGCTCGACCAAGGTGCCTAGCGACTTGGATATTTTGACTGTTTCCTGGCCGCTCTTGATATAGACGAATCCATGACCGAAAACACGGCGGGGCGGTTCAATGCCAGCCGCCATGCACATGGCCGGCCACAAAGCGCAATGGAAACGGGTGATATCTTTGCCTATTACATGCATGTCCGCAGGCCACCAGCGGGCGAAGCGCTCTGGATCTGTGCCATAGCCCGCCGCAGTGATGTAGTTGAGGAGTGCATCAAACCAGACATAGATGGTGAACCGTTCGTCCCAAGGCACCCGGATGCCCCAATCTTGCCCCGAGCGGGTGATATTCACATCGAGCAGTTCGCCTCGAATCAGTTGCATCACCTCATTCCGGCGCGATTCGGGCTGGATGAACTCGGGGTGTGCCTCGTGATAGGCCAGCAACTTCTCGCGGAATTGTGAAAGGGCGAAATAATAGCAGTCTTCCTGGCGGCGCATGGCTGGCACTTTGTGTACCGGGCACTTGCCGTCTTCCAGCTCCTTTTCCGTCTTGAATGCCTCACAACCCTCGCAATAAAAACCCTCATAGGCTGCCTTGTAGATGTGACCCGCGTCGTACACCTTCTGGATGAAGGCGCGGCAGCAGTCGTGGTGGCGCACCTCGCTTGTCTGGATGAAGTCGTCGTAGGAGATGTCGAGAGCTTTCCACACTTCCTGGAATTCACCAGCCATGCGATTGCAGTACGCAAGCACATCCTCGCCCAGTTCCTGGGCCCGACGGGCTACCTTGACGGTGTTCTCATCGTTCCCCATCAGGAAAAAGACCTCGTAGCCCTCCATCCGGCGATACCGTGCCTGGACATCAGCGCCGATCTTCTCGAACGCCGTCCCGATGTGCGGTCTGCTGTTGGGATAATCAATGGCTGAGGTGAGGAAAAATCGTTGCGCCATGCGGGCCAAGCTCCAAGCGGTCGGGAAATCTTCATTCTTTTGTACAGGCCGGAGGCCATGCTTGCCTCATTTTCGGTTGGTTGGTCAGGCAAATCGGTCTGATTGCTTCAAGATCAGGCGGGTGGGGGGTGTGTCTGCCCACTCCGCTTGCTAACCTGAGAGGATGGCATTGGCCGAGCCGATCAATCTGGACCACAACGCCACCACTCCCTGCCTGGGAGCGGTTTTCGAGGCGATGCGTCCGTGGTTTTTGCAATCCGCCAACCCGGCCAGCCCCCACCAGTTGGGCCGCAAGGCCCGCCAGGGGCTGGAGGAAGCCAGGGAACGCATTGCCAGCAATCTGGGTGCCTGGCCCGATGAAGTGGTTTTCACTTCGGGTGCTACCGAAGCCAATCAGGCCGCACTTTTTGGCCTGGCTCCAGCCATGCCAATCCCCACCACCTTGCTGGTTTCGTCCCTCGAGCATCCCTCGGTCAGCACCCCTGTCCGGGTACTGGCCAACCGGGGCTGCCCGGTTGTGCCTTTGCCGGTAGATTCCAGGGGGGTTTTTTTGCCATTTCTGGCAGAAAATATCCCCGCTGGCCCTTTGCTGCTGGTGGCGCATCTGGCCCATCATGGCACCGGGGCCATCCAGCCTCTGGAGGCCCTTACCGGCCAGTTAGCTGACCAGGCACCCGGCAGGTTTCGCGCTCATACCGATGCCACCCAGGCGGTGGGGAAGATACCAGTTTTTTTTCACCGATTGGGAGTGGACACCCTGGCCGCCTCGGCCCACAAATTCAATGGCCCCAGTGGCATTGGCCTCTTGCTGGTGCGTCGGGGCAAGCCCTGGGCACCCCAAACGGTGGGCGGCGGCCAGGAATTGGGGCGTCGCGGGGGGACCCCGGCTGTGGCCCTGGCGGCTGGCATGGCCTGTGCCCTCGATATCGCCCACAATGAAATGGCCCACCGGCAGGTACACTGTCTTGCTTTGCGCCATGGTTTTTGGCAGGTGGTCCAGCAGGTTGGTGGGGCGGAAATCATTGGCCCGGCGGCAGGTGAAGGCCTGGCGCACACCTTGCTGGTGCGTTTTTCTGGTGTGAAAGCCGGGTTGACGGTACTCGGACTCGATCTTGAGGGGGTGGCAGCCACCACTGGCAGCGCCTGTGCCAGCGGCAGCCAACGACCCTTGCCCGGCCTCGAATTGTTGCTGCCGGACGAAGCCCAAAGGCGCGAAGTCGTGCGCTTCAGTCTGGGGCATGAACAAAGTCTGCAAGAAGTTGCGATAGCTGGCGGCCGGGTGGTGATGGTCATACGCCGTCTCAGGGGGCAGCAAACATGACCTGGCTGACCCTGCCGGAAAACCGTCAGGCGCATCTGGCAGTGGAACTGCTGGCCAAAGACGAGCGGCATCCGCTCCAGATGTTCTTGTGGGGCCCACCGGGCACCGGCAAAACCCGCCTGACGGTCCGCTGGCTGAAACGCATGCTCAAGGAAAAACCGGACGCCCGGGTATTGCGGGTCACAGCCCAGGAGCTTTCCCTGCGTCTCCGCGGTGTCTTTGTGCCGCCTGGGCAGCAAGCACCCAAATCAAGGCTGGGCTCCTTGCGACGCGCTGATGCCCTGGTGCTGGAGGATCTCCACCGTCTCAATCCCAAGCGTGTTCCTGCTTTGGCCCGCCTCCTCGATCACAGGCATTCCTACCGTCGTGCCACCCTGATCACCAGCCGCGAACCGCTGCGCGTCGAGCCACTGAGCTTGCAGCCTTTGCAACTGCGCCTGGTGGGTGGGCTGGTGGTGGCAATCCAGCCGATGGGTATGCCTTCCCGGCAGTTGGCTCTGGAAAAACTGGCCCCGATTGCCCGCAAGCGCCTCGCCGAATCCACTCGGCAGTGGCTGGTGCGACAAGCTGGTGCCTCCTGGCGGGCACTGGCGGCTCAGGCCCGCCTGGTCCGCGCCCGGATGGCCCCTACCGGCCCCATGCTCGAGCCAGCGGCAGGCCGCATGCTTTTTGCCGATCTCGAGCGGCCTAAAGCCCGTCCGTCCGAGCTGATCCGTCTGGTGGCTCGTCACTTCGGGGTGACGGAGGGCGCCCTGAAAGGCAAAGGCAGGCAGCCCAGCCTGGTTCTGGCCCGTCAGGTGGCAATGACCATCCTGCGACGGCACACCGAATTGTCCCTGGAGCGCGTGGGCCATCACCTCGGTGGGCGTGATCCGGCAACTGTCCGTCATTCGTTGCAGAAAATCGCCAAGAGCCGCCTGCCCCTGGTGACAGGTGCCCTGCGTGAGCTAGGGCAACGCATCGACGGCTAAACCGCCTGCCTATTCCCGCCCCGGGGAGATTGGGCTGGTTTCAATAATAAACAAGCCAAAACGGGTCTCTCGTTCCACACCCGGGCAAGCCCCCCACCAGACTCCGCTGGAGTGGCCCTGTTGGCTCACCCAGTCTCCAGCGGGGGTTGTACAGTTACCGGGACGCAGACGGCTCAGGCGTGTTCATGCGGGGCGGGGAAGGCCTGGCATAGCTCGTCCACCTCGCCGCGCACCCTGGCCTGCAAGGCCAGGTCAGCCGGCGCCCGCAGGATACTGCCTATCCATTGGGCGATCTGCTTCATATGCAGCTCGTTCATGCCGCGGGTTGTCAACGCCGGGGAACCGATACGAATACCCGAGGGATCCATCGGCGGACGGGTATCGAACGGGATGCCATTGCGATTGATGGTGATGCCAGCGGCATCCAGTGCCTTCTCGGCGACTTTGCCCGACACCCCTGCGGCATTCACATCCACCAGCACCAGATGGTTGTCAGTGCCACCGGAAACCAGCCGGAATCCCAGTACCTGCAATTCATTCGCCAAGGCCCGCGCATTCGCCACCATTTGGGCAGCATAGGCGCGGAATGCCGGTTGGGAGGCCTCGAGGAAACCAATGGCCTTGGCCGCCACCACATGCATCAGTGGCCCACCCTGCAGCCCGGGGAATACAGCCTGGTTGATCTTCGGCAGCCACTCTTTTTTGCACAAAACGAATCCCGAACGCGGGCCCCGCAGGGTTTTGTGTGTGGTGCTGGTGACAAAATCAGCCCATGGCACAGGACTGGGGTGCTGCTCGCCGGCGACAAGGCCGGCGATATGCGCCATGTCCACCATGAACAGGCACCCATGCCGTTTGCAGATCTCGGAAATCTGGTCAAACGGAATCACCCGGGCGTAGGCACTGGCACCGGCCACCAGCAGTTTGGGTTTGTGATCCCGGCAGAGGGTTTCGATCTGATCCAGGTCGATAAGCTCATCTTCCTTGCGCACTCCATAATGATGTACCTTGTAGAGCTTGCCCGAGAAATTCAGGTGCATGCCGTGGGTCAGGTGGCCACCATGGGCCAGGCTCATGGCGACGATACTGTCGCCCGGCTGCAGGCAGGCAAAATAGACCGCCATGTTGGCGCTGGCACCAGCGTGGGGCTGCACATTGGCAGCTTCGGCCCCAAACAGCTTGCAGGCCCGCTCTATGGCGAGGGCTTCGGCCTCGTCCACCGCTTCGCAACCACCGTAATACCGTTTGCCGGGATAGCCTTCAGCGTACTTGTTGGTGAGCACGCTGCCCTGGGCTGCCAAAACTGCCGGGCTGGTGTAGTTCTCGCTGGCGATCATCTCCAGCCCCGTCTGCTGGCGAATGCGTTCCGCCTGGATCACTTTCCAGATGGCCGGATCTGTCTTTTCAATCGGATGCATGTTCCACCCATTTTTTAGCCATGAAAAAGTCACACAAGCCCTTAGGCACCCATCACTTGCGCCAAATCAACAGAAGTATCATACAGCACGCCACGCCAACCATGTGCCCGGGCCCCCGCCACATTGGTTTCCAGGTCGTCCACCAGCACCATCTGTGGGGCGGCGAGACCAACCAGTCGCTCGCAATGCCTGAAAATGCCTTGCTCAGGCTTGCGTGAGCCCGTGTTGTGAGACAGGACAACATGGTCAAAATACCGCAAACTATTTGAAAACTGCCGCAAAAACCTGTCACTATGCAATGGCGATGTGTTGCTCAGGAGCAGCAGGGGGCCCTGTCTGCTCAAATGTTCCAGCCAACCATCCACCACCGGGTTCATTTCGAAGATATCGGCAAAAGCACTGTCAAACTCCGCATCAGTTTGCTGCATGCCAAAATGGCCCCGTACCCGGGAACGGAACTCCTCCCGGGTGATTTGCCCTCGCTCGAACGCATGGTCCAGAGGGCTGCCAAAACAAAAAGCATGGATCAACTCGGGGCGGACGGGCGGGCGGCTGGCCCGGGCCAGGCGGTCCGCAGCCAAATGGTGGTTAAAAAATCCCAGCACATTGCCAAAATCCAGAACCACAGCGCTAACTTTTTCGCCAGGGCTGGTGGAGGATTCAACCATGAACGGGTACTCCAGGCTGAGTGGTTTGGGGTGCTTGGGGCGTCTGCGTGGCCGTGGCGTTGATCAGGCGGGCCGCCCGATTGAAAGTCAGGAAGTTGATCGCCCATTGGAGCAGGACGAGCAGTCGGTTCTGGAAGCCGATGAGAAGTACCAGATGGATGAAAAGCCAGGCCAGCCAGGCCAGGAATCCGCTCAGCTTCATGCCATAGGTCTCCGCCACAGCCGAAGCCCGGCCAATGGTGGCCATATTGCCACGGTCGACATAGGCGAATGCGGGGGGAGATGCTTCGCCACGCACACGCCGGCCGATCACTCCGGCCACATGGCGCGCCAATTGCTGCGCCACGGGTGCCAATCCTGGCAACGGGCGTGTCGCACCCTCCGGAATGAGCGAGGTCATGTCACCCACTGCGAATACCTCGGGAAAACCCGGAAGCGATCCATCAGGCATCACGGGCACCCGGCCACCGCGGTCCATCCCAAGGCCCGCTTTTTCAGCCAACACCTGAGCCAGACGCGACGCCCGCACTCCAGCGGCCCAAACTACCACGGCGCACGGCACGTCTTCCTGCACGCCCCCCAACTCCAGCACCACCCTGCCTGAATGCACCTCACGAACCATGGTTTCCAGCCGCACTTCCACCCCGATTTGGCGCAGTGAGGCGAGGGCATGCGCAGAACTGGCCGGGTCGAAACTACCTAGCACGCGGGGGCCATTCTCAATGAGCAGGATGCGTGCCTCTTCACTATGGATGGATCTGAATTCACCTCGCATGGTTAGCCGGGCCAGTTCAGCAATGGCACCCGCCATCTCCACACCCGTAGGCCCACCACCCACCACCACCATCGTTAGCGCGCCGGGAGCCAGAGGATGCCCATGCGCTTCGGCCTTTTCAAAGGCTGAGAGCACCTCAAAGCGAATGCGTCGGGCATCCTCCACTGTTTTTAGCCCGGGAGCCACCAGCTCCCATTCGGGATTTTTGAAGAAAAAACTGGAAGCGCCTGTGGCAGCTATCAGGTAATCGAAGTCGGCATGCCTGCCATCGGCAAATTCAACCCGCCGGTCCAGGAGATTCAGGTCGGTCACCTCGGCCATCAGTACCCTGGCGTTGCGCTGTTTTTTGAGAATGGTGCGCAGCGGCATGCTGATATTGGCTGGAGAAAGGCCGCCGGTGGCCACTTGATACAGCAAGGGCTGAAACAAATGGAAATTGTTGCGGTCTACCAGCAGCACTTCCACGGGCTCATCCGCCAGGGCTTGTGCAGCTGCAAGCCCGCCAAACCCTCCACCCACAATCACAACACGCGGTCGCAGGCTCATCGGGTTTCACTCCATGAAAATCACCAGTTTGGGGATTTTGTTCCTTTCCCTGTTCTATCAAACCCGGGCCATTTCATGCCTGAAGCGTTGGGCCCCGGCAGAAGTGCAACCAATGCTGCCCCCTCTGGATACAATAGGCCAGAGGTGTTTTGTTCATCCACGACTACGCAGGTGTGATCATGTTCCATTCGTGTTGGCTGGGTTGGGTGTCGCCCTGCCTGGTAGTGGCAGTCAGTTTGCAAGCCGGAATGCAGGCTGTAGGCCAGGAAGCCAAAACCGGAAAAAGCACGCCCGAAGCATCGGCCATTGCCGAAATCCGTCAGGCTGATGAGCAATACGCCAAAGCGCGCGCCGCACGGGATTTCAAACTCCTGGCCAATCAGTGGACTGCGGAGGCCGAACTCACAGAAGGTGGGAAAAAATTCGCAGGTCGTGAGGCGATTGTCGCCTATATTCGCCAGTTGGTGCAAACCCATCCCACCAGTCAGATGCGGGTCGAGACTGACCAGGTGCGGATGCTGGGTGATACACTTGCCCGGGTAAGCGGCACGATTCGTATGCGCGAGTCCGAATCGGCCAGGGCAAGCTGGTTCACTTCACGCTTTGAAAGCTTGCGGGTCAAGGAAGAAGGGGTCTGGCGTATCGCCAGCTCCACGGTGGAACAGGTTGCCGACGCCTCTATTGAGGATCTGGCCTGGCTTGCCGGAGCCTGGCGCACCACAGACAAGACCAGCGGCCAGGTGATTGAAGCCAGTTTCGAAAAAGTGCAAGGCGGCAAGCTGCTTCTTGGCCGCATGTCCACCCAAGGCAAAGATGGCAAAACCATCGAAGTGTTGCAGGTACTTCAGGCCGATCGCCGTGACGGGGTCATCCGTTGCTGGCTTTTTGAATCGACTGGTGGCCGGGCCCAGGGCAAGGTGGAACATGATGGCGCCAATTTCAATTACGACCTGACCGGGGTGCCACCAGCGGGAATTCCGGGCGAAAGGGTTGAGTCAGTGCAGGTGATGACCCCGGCTGGGGCCGATTCGTTCACCTGGCATGTGATCGAGAGGATGGTCGATGGCGTGCGGATTCCCGACCAGAAACCGCTGATTTTTCGCCGGGTCCGCTAAAAAAACTTTTTCGAGTGGAATGAGTGGAAGTATGGGAGGCATGAATATGAATGGCAGATACAGGTTGATGGCAAGCGTAGTGGCATGTTTGGCAATGACATCGCTGGCTTGGTCCTACCCAGGTGGCGGTGGCGGTGGGCGGGGAGCGGGTGGCTTTGGGGGTGGCGGTGGCGGCGCCGCCGGACGCCCAGGTGGCTATGGCGGCGCGGGTGGAGCCGGCCGGCCCGGCGGCTATGGAGGCGCGGGTGGTGCTGGTGACGCCGGGCGGAACGATGCCGGGCGGAACGATGCCGGCCGGAACGATGCAGGCCGGAACGATGCCGGGCGGAATGACGCAGGCCGGAACGATGCAGGGCGGAACGATGCAGGGCGGAATGACGCAGGGCGGAACGATGCAGGGCGGAACGACGCCGGGCGGAACGATGCAGGGCGGAACGATGCAGGCCGGAATGATGTAGGGCGGAATGACGCAGGCCGTGCGGGAGGTGTCGGCGGATTTGGGGACGCAGGCCGCGCCGGAAACATTGGTGGCTTTGGTGACGCAGGCCGTGCGGGAGGTGTCGGCGGGTTTGGCGATGTCGGCCGCGCTGGAAATATTGGCGGTGTTGGTGGTGTTGGCCGCGCTGGTGATATTGGAGGCTTTGGCGCTGTTGGGGGCGTTGGCGGCTTGGGGCGGCCTGGTGCTTTCCCGGGTGAAATGAATCTGTCACGCTATGCCGGCCGGGGTGATTTGGGTGCGATTGGTGGTGCCAATATCCGGCCCTATTCCCTCAACACCCTCAACCGGAATGGTGATGCGGTGCGTGGGAACTTTTACAATGGTGGCTATTACGGGGGAGCCGGCTGGTACAACAATCATTTCCGGCCCTGGTGGCCGGGCGGGTTTGTGGGGGGGGCCGGTTTGGGCTTTATGGCGGGTGCGGCTTGGGGCACAACCTCGAATTATGTCGGTGTGAATGCTGTTCCCATTCCCTACAACTACGGCACCACCGTGGTCTATCAGGACGATACGGTATATGTGCAGGGTGAGCCGGTAGGCACCTCCCAGGAATACGCCCAGCAGGCAACAGATCTGGCGGCGCAGGGAGAAAAGGCCCCAATTGCCAAAGACGAACAATGGCAATCCCTGGGGGTGTATGCCCTGACCCGGTCAGACGAAAAAAATCCCAGTAATTTTATCAATTTGGCTCTCAACAAAGACGGGGTGGTGCGCGGCACTTATTACAATGCGGTCACTGATTCCAATCTGAAGGTCTCAGGCCAGCTCGATAAAAAGACCCAGCGGGTAGCCTGGACCGTCGATGGCAAGAAAAACCCTGTCTACGAGGCGGGCCTCAATAACCTCACCCAGGACCAGACCACCATTCTTGTCCACCAGAATGGGGGTAAAGTCGAGCAAATGATGCTGGTGCGAGTGAACGATCCCGAGTCAGGGTCTGGCTCGGGTAATCAGGCGGATAACGCCACGCCCGGTAAGTGATCTCCACCACCAGTCTGAACCGCGCATCCCCGGCATTTTCCGCACGCTAGCGGGTAAATGGCCGGGGATGCCGTTTTGTTTGTGGCCAAGTGAGGGCTGGAAAACCTCCACAACTCTCACTCGGCATCGTATGATAAACCAGAGTTTTTGATGCCCAGAGGAGATCGCCAATCATGAGACCGGTACCCGGTGGAGCCGCACTCGCTATTTTTTCCCTGGTGGCTTGCCTGCCACAGCTGCAAGCCCAGGGTCAGCCGGTAGTCCCATCCATCCAGCCATCGTTGCGGCCCGAGGTGGCACTCCTGCGCGAGCAGGGCCGCAAATATGCTGAAGCCTTCAATGCCAGGGATTCCAAAGCCCTGAGCGACCAATGGACCCAGGGAGCGGAACTGACGGAGATGGACGCCGTCATTCGCGGCCACGACGGAGTGATGGCATTCATTGCCAAATCCTGGAAAAAATATCCCGAGTCACAAATGAAGATCGAGGTGGACCAGGTACGCCTGCTCGGTGCCACAACTGCCCGAGTCTCGGGTGTGATCAGACTGCATGAGTCAAAATCGCCCCAATCCAAATGGTTCACCTCCCGTTTTGAAAGCCTTCGGGTCAACGAGAATGGTGTCTGGCGTATTGCTTCCTCCTCAGTGGTGCCAGTTCCCGATGCGTCCCTGAGCGATCTGGCATGGCTGGTCGGATCCTGGCAGGCAAAAGATGCTGCGACGGGGGGCACCGTGAACGCCCAATTTGAAAAAGCCCTGGGAGATTCCTTGTTGCTGGTCCGGATGACTGCCCAGATTCCCGGCTCCAAAGCCGTAGAATCGATGCAGATTATCCAGGCTGATCCGGAGGCTGGCTTTCTCCGCTGCTGGGTTTTTGACTCCACCGGGGCGCGGGCGGAGGGAGCCTGGGAAAATGATGGCACCACCTTCAATGCGGTGCTGTTTGGCGTGGCAGGAGGGGCTAACCGGGGCAGGCAAACCCGCTCGGTGCAACTCTTCACCCCTGTTGGTACCAATGGTTTTATCTGGCAGCCTGTTGAGCGTGAGGTCGAAGGTGGCCAGTTGCCAGATCAATCCCCATTGCATTTCAAGCGGGTTCCGTGAACCCAAACAATATCGATACCTGGAATTTTCACAGATAAAAAAAGAGGGATTTCATGGACAACAAGACTTCAGATAAACCAGTCAGTCGAGGAAAAAGCCTCTGTGCGGCTGCCATGGTGGGGCTGGCTGGCGTAGTGGTCCTGGCTACTCTCGCCTACGGCCATGGCGGCGGTGGTGGTGGTGGTGGCGGTTTCCATGGCGGGGGTGGCTTTGGTGGAGCCGGGGGTGGAGCCCGGCCCGGCGGTTATGGCGGGGGTGGCTTTGGTGGGGCCGGGGGAGCGCGGCCCGGCGGCTATGGCGGGGGGGGCGTTGGGGGGGCCGGGGGGGCCCGGGCCGGCGGGAGGTTTAGCGGGGG
>QWOS01000017.1 GCA_003669555.1 Planctomycetota bacterium | reverse complement strand
CGCCTAAATGCCGGCGCTGTGGCTCACAGGAAAACAGGTCGCCAAACTCTAGCACTGCCGCACGCACTACTGCAGGTAATTCTACTATCCCTGGCATGGTTCGACCCTCCATGGTCAAACAAAAACTGTTGTACGCCAGCTGCATTTGAGCCCAAATTACCTATTTCTCCAAGGCCAGTTTCAAGTTTGCAAAAGTCCAGCTGCTAACTTGGATGCAGATTTAAGGCAAGGATTTAACATGTAAATAGGAGAGCCTATGGACTTTCAGCATATTCCAAACGATCTGCCGATTCCTATTGATGACGGCGGTTCCGACCATTTACCCAGCTTGCACATACCTTCGGTAATTCTTCGGTCAACAGACGGAAGTGACATTCGACTTGATGACTTTAGCCGTAACGAGAAGGTAGTCGTCTACTGCTATCCAATGACGGGACGCCCCGGTATTCCGCTTCCAGACGGTTGGGACGCCATACCAGGAGCAAGGGGCTGCACGCCACAGTCATGCAATTTTCGAGATCACACTGCTGACCTTGCCAGGCTTGGCGTCAGAGTATTCGGCCTTAGCACGCAGTCTACCGAGTACCAGCAGGAGGCGGTTAACCGGCTTCATCTACCGTTCAACTTATTGAGCGACGAAGGATTGTTGTTCACCAAAGCCTTGATGCTCCCAACTTTTGAGGTTGAAGGACGGGTGTTGTTGAAACGCCTAACCTTTATCATTATCAGTGGGGTCATCGAAAAGGTGTTCTATCCTGTCTTTCCGCCCGATGGCAATGCCATCGAGGTTCTTGGCTGGCTGGCGAAGTACGGCGAAAACTAGAGTTATGTCGCTGAGTTAAGCATAGCATCAAAAAGTGCAATTTCGATCATCGAGTTCCAAACAACTGCCCCCACGGAACGGCACGGGGACACGTTCGATCTTCCCACCGGCTCGGTGAACCTCGCTTCCTCTCCACTATGCCGAAATCAGTTGTTTCAGGACAGTGCGACGGCCTACGGCTTTCAGTTCCACCTGGAGGTAGACAAGGCGAAGATAAGCGAGATGGTTGCAGCGTTCGGCCACCGGCTTCAAGTAGTTGGAGTTGAGTGTTCGCAAGTGCTTAACGACTCCGAAAAGTATCTGCCTGAGCTACAAGCGGTCGCCAAGTCGGTTTTTGGGCGATGGGCTGATATGCTCAACTGAGGAGGGGATGATGGAAAGGATCGCAATGGCAATGTCGGAAGATGTACCGCAACTTGTCGCACTACTGAACCTACTGTTCACACAGGAAACGGACTTCAAGCCTGACCCGGCGAAGCAAGAACGAGGGCTGCGGCTCATTATCGAGTCGCCCCACGTCGGGTAAATACTCGTCGCCCATAACGGAAGTGATATCATCGGCATGGTCAGCCTGTTGTACGCCGTCAGCACCGCCGAAGGTGGCACAGCCTGTTGGCTGGAGGACATGGTTGTTTATCCCGACCACCGTGGCAGTAGGCTGGGGTCACGCCTTCTACAAAGTGCTATCGAATACGCACGCACCAACGGGTTCACTCGCATCACCTTGCTGACGGACAAGGTTAACGCTGGAGCCATCCGGTTCTACGGGCGTCACGGCTTTACCGAGTCAGCGATGACGGCTTTAAAGCTTAAGCTCAAGTGACGGACGACTGTAATTTTAATGATGTTGGGGACGACCACATAATCTTCTACAACTATAGTAAATATCACCGGTGTTTTGCCTGAAAACCCTGCTCCATCCGGTTGGGGGTTGTCAGGCTATGGAATCTGTTGCTGCCGCAATGGAGATCCAAAAACACAAGCCGGGGTAGGGAAGGAACCTTACTCCTGCTTTTCCCTGAGAAATCAATTGGCTGAACCTCAGTCGTTGACGACCTCGCCCCCGGCCCGGGTACCCATCGCCTGCCAGTTCGCCAGGGAGACACCGTTGGAAATGAAACGCACTGAACCATCAAACATGAGGCCGTTCACCCCGCCGGAGTGGAAGCTGCGGGCAGTCACCGCCGCGTAAGTATCCCCGACGGATGACTCCCCAGCCAACACGATATCCAAATCGTACTCCGTCCCGTTCGCGGTCCATGGCACACGGGTGTTGGGGGGGAATACGGAAGGATCCGAATCGGAATCAGGTGAGGACGCACAGCCAAGGGGTGCGCCCGGCGTTCCAGTTCACGGCGCCAGAAGAAAAAGGAGGCCTCGGTAACCTGACGAGCCTTGCAGTAGGCCCGCACCGTCTGACCGCTACATGGGTGACCGGAAACGATCTCCCGCCACTTCGCTTCCAGCCTTAAGCTCCGCTTGCTCCGCATCACGCGCTCTCCTTGAAGTTCCGAAAAACCACAAGGCTAACAGACGCTCCAAGAGCGTTTTTCGCCGGACGGACACCAAAGTCCCTGGTTTTGCACACTGGCCGGGGCGACCGGGGCGTCCATTTGTGCCCTGGATTATTGTCTGGACCCGCAACCAATCTGTCTGGAGCGGCTATGTTAAAGTGCTAAGCTGGGTCTGGTAATCAGGCCCACCGGAGTTTACCCGCCATGCTCCTCCTTTCCATGTTGTTTCTCTGTGGTCAGCCGACCATGGGAGGGTCCGCCAAAGCCGTTGCCCTGGGTCGACACCAGTTCACCATGCCGAACGGCTTCACCATCGTTCAAGTGGCTGGAGCCCCCCTGGTGGAGCGGCCCATCAGCGCCGTGCTCGATTCCAGGGGCAGGCTGTTCGTGACCGAGTCTTCCGGCTCCAACGAACCCGCCGCAACCCAGGCTGTCAAGAAACCGCACCGCGTACTGCGCCTGGCTGACACCGATGGCGATGGCGTCTTCGACACCCGGACTATTTTTGCCGACAAGCTGATGCTGCCGCAGGGTATCTGTCTGGTGGGCAACGAGGTCTGGGTGGGCGCCCCGCCAGAGATCTGGCGGCTCATCGATGCCGACGATGATGGCGTGGCCGAGAAGCGCCTTCTTTGGCACGATGGCGGTACCCTCACGGGTTGCATGAACGACCTGCACGGCCCGGCGCTGGGCCCCGATGGCTTTGTTTACTGGACCAAAGGGGCTTTCGCCGAGCAAAAACACACCCTGGCCGGGGGTCAGCCTTTTTCTACCCGCGCCTCGCAGATCTTCCGCGCCCGGGTGGACGGCTCATCCCGGCAGGTGGTGCTCACAGGCGGCATGGACAACCCGGTGGGCCTGGCTTTTTCATCCCTGGGTGATGTGTTTTTAACCTGCACCTTCGCCCACCATCCGGGCGCCGGCCTGCGCGACGCCCTGCTCCATGCCGTGGAGGGAGGCCTGTGGGGCAAAGACCATCCGCCCATTCACGAGCCGCAGCATCTCTGGACCGCCCCCGATCTTATGCCATCCCTCGCCGAACTGGGACCGGCCGCCCCCTGCGGCCTGGCCATGGCCCGCTCAACCCGGCTGGGCCTGACTGGCCAGCTACTCTCCTGCCAGTTCAACCTGCGGCGGGTGCAGTCGCACACCACCAGCCCGGCGGGCTCGGCACTGCAGGCTACCTCCTCCGACCTGCTGGTGTCCGACCACCCCGATTTCCACCCCACCGATGTGCTGGAAGACGCCGATGGTTCCATCCTGGTGGTTGACACAGGCGGCTGGTACAAACTCTGCTGCCCATCGTCGCAAATGGTGAAGGACCAGTCGCTGGGCGCCATCTACCGCATCACCCGGACGGGCGTGAAGCCACTTGCCGACCCACGGGGGCTGGAAATCGGGCAAATCGCCGGCACGCGGTGGCTGGCCGACCCCCGTCCCATGGTGCGCGACCGGGCCGTGGAGGCCCTGGTACAAGCAGGTGCCCTGGCAGAACTGACCACTTTTGGCCGTGAGCGCGCCAATAGCGTCGCAAGCCGGGTCCTGGCCCTGTGGGGCCTGTGCCGCCTGGGCACTCCTGAGGCCTTGGCGGAGTTGCGCCCATTCCTTGCCGATCCGGAGGAAGCGCTGCGGATTGTGGCCACTCGCGCCCTGGCCCGCCAGCGGGCGGGTGGCTCCACCGAGCGGCTGGGACAGATAGCCAGCCAAGACCCCTCGGCCACCGCCCGGCGGGCAGCCGTCGAGGCCCTGGTGGCACTGGATCCCGGGGCCGGCTTGCCCGCCCTGTTTGCAGCTTCCGGGGCCACAGACGCCCCTGCCGATCGCGCCTGGCAGCATGCCATCACCCGCGCCCTCATCTTGGCCATCCGCGCCAACCCCGCCAACGCCTCCCGCCAGGCCCTGGCTGCGGCCCGGGGGAACACGCCCACCCGGCGTTTTTTGCTCACCGCGCTGGACCAGGCCGGCCAGCTCAGCCAGCCAACCGAGGCCCTGGACCTGCTGCGGGGCGATGTTGCCGACCGCGCTTTTGGGCGCTGGATCCTCATCCGCCATCCCGAGTGGTCCCCGGCCATCGCCCGCGAGCTTGGCGAGGGGCCGGCACCGGCGTGGCTCGATGCCGATCTGCTGGCGGGCATGCTGAACGAACCTGCCATCCAGAAACTGCTCGCCCAGTGGCTGGCCGGCGAGCGAGCCGCCCTGGCACTGGAGGCGATGGGCCGCTGGCAGGGCAAGGATATTCCGGGGGTGTGGGTCGAGCCCATGCTTGGCGCCCTGAAAACCCGCGGTAGCCAGTCACTGCCAACCGCCATGGTGCTGGCGAAAAAGGCCCCGCTGCCCGAAGCATGGCTGGTCCGGCTCAACGCGTTGGCCCATGCCGCTGACTCCGCTCCTGTGGATCGCCTGATGGCGCTGGCAACGCTGCCGGCGGGAAGAACCGAGACCGACCCACAGTTTGCCACCATCGTCAGCCACCTGCGTGCGAAAGTGGCGGCTCCCGAAAGACTCGCCGCCCTGGCCGCCCTGGAACGGGTACGCCCCTCGCCGACCCAGTGGCAAAAGCTGGCCGAAACCCTGGGCGAAGCCAGCGTGGCCGACCAGGCCCGGCTGGTGGGATTGTTCCAGGCCCAGGTTGGAGCGAAAGATCCGGGTGCCGGGCTGGCCCTGGCAAATGCCCTGCAAAACGGCAAGATCCCCGCCACCGTCTCCACGGCTGTCTTGCGGGCATCGCTCGGTGGTTATCCGGCCGGGGTGCGGGATCTCGCAGAGCCGGTCCTGGCCAAACGGGACCCCTCAGCCGCCGCCCAGCGGGCATTGGTGGACAAACTGCTGGTGGATCTGCCACCGGGGGATGCCAGCCGCGGCCATGCTGTCTTCAACAGTGCCAAAACCGCTTGTGCCGCCTGCCATCGGATCGGCTACAAAGGAGGCTTGGCGGGGCCCGAGCTTTCTGCCATCGGCCGTATCCGCACCCGCCGCGACCTGCTCGAATCGATCCTGGTACCGAGTGCCAGCTTCGCTCGCAGCTATGAGCCTGTCATTTTGAGCCTGTCGAATGGTAAGCTGGTCTCCGGCGTGCTGAAGTCGGAGACGGCAGCCGAGGTTCGGCTGCAAACCGGGCCTGAGGTGATCGAGGTGATCCCCAGGGCCCAGGTGGAGGAAATGGAACCAGGAACCGTCTCGCTGATGCCCGCAGGTATCGATAAACAGATTACCCCGCAGGAAATGGCTGACCTGATCGCTTTTCTGCTTGAACGCAAATAACCCAAGGACTGTCAATTGGCCAAGGTTCCCTTTCAGCTTGTTCGCCCCCATCCTCTTGTTCGACCCATTCCACCAGGTCCCGTCGATGTGGTTGCCGATGTGCATGGCGAGAGTTCCGCCCTCGACGACCTGCTGGGCCATCTGGGTTACGACTCCGAGGGTCGGCATCCCGATGGCCGGCGTCTGGTGTTTGTCGGCGATCTGATCGACCGTGGTCCCGACAGCATGGGCGTGATCGACCGGCTGGGACGGATGATGGCGGGTGGCGGGGCCCTGGCGGTGCTGGGCAACCACGAAATGAACCTGCTGCGTGGCCGCCGCAAGCCGGAAAACGATTGGTATTTCAATGCCAGCCCCAAAACCCGTCGACGGGAACTGGGTGCCATCATCAGCAACCTGCCCCTGGCCCTTGAGCGCGATGACCTGAGGGTGGTGCATGCCAGTTGGTGCGACAACGCCATCGCCATTGCCCGCGAAGTCACCTGCCCCCTGAAGCTGTTTGATGAACACGACAAGCGGATCGAGGCCCTGCTCGACGCCGAGGGGGTGCGGGCCGCGGTGAGCCGCGAGCTGCGCCACCAGAATGACAACCCGGTGAAGCTGCTGACCTCGGGGCCGGAAAAAAAGGCCAAGGCTTCATTCCAGGCCAATGGCGAAACTTTCCAGACCACCCGCCAAACCTGGTGGGACGATTACAACGGCCCCCTCTGCGTGGTGGGCCACTACTGGCGGGCCCAGGCACCCGGCCACCCCACTGCCAACCACCTCTTCGACGACTCCAGGCCGCACGCCCCCCTAGGTGCTGGCAAGGTGATGTGCATCGACTACTCGGTTGGCTGGCGTTTTCGCGAACGGCTGCAGGGCAGCGACGGATTCACCGGCCCGTTCCAACTGAAGCTGGCAGCGCTACGGGTACCCGAAATGAGCCTGATGTTCGATGATGGCACCTCCGCCCCCCTGGGCTGATGACGCTGACGAAAGTGGGGCTCAATGGCTGGCGATCATAACCCGGGCTGGGTCCGCACCGCCTGGATGGCGGTGCTCCTGCTGGCCCCTGTCGCTTTCCTCAACTATCTCGACCGGCAGATGCTGGCTTCGATGAAAACTTCAGTGATGGCCGATATCACTGATATCGGCATGGACGAGAACTGGGGGCTCATGCTCGGCCAGTTCAAGTGGGTTTACGCCTTTGCCAGCCCCCTCGGCGGCTGGATCGCCGACCGGTTCAGCCGTCGCCTTACGATCTGTGGCAGCCTGTTTCTCTGGTCGGCTGTCACCTGGCTGACAAGCCGGGTCGAGACCTTCGAACACTTGCTGTGGGCCCGCACCCTGATGGGCCTGAGCGAGGCTTTTTACATGCCGGCCGCCCTGGCGCTGATCGCCGCCCACCACAGCGGCGCAACCCGGTCGCGGGCAATCGGCGCGCATCAGATGGGAATCTACCTGGGCGTGATCGCTGGTGGCTTCGGCGGCATGGTGGCCGATAGTCCCTATCTGGGATGGCGATCGGCTTTCACACTCTGCGGCGTGCTGGGTATGGTCTACTCCCTGCCCTTGCTGGCACTGCTGCATGACAAACCCGCCGACGCAATCCCGCACAACGCCCCCACCCTGTCAGCCAGCCTGCCCAGGCTGCTGCTCAATGGCTCGTTCATCCTGCTGGTACTTTATTTCACCCTGCCCGCTTTGGCGGGATGGATTGTCCGCGACTGGATGCCAGCCATCCTGCGCGACCGCTACGACATCTCCCAGGGGCTCGCGGGGGTGCTAGCATCGCTGCCCTGGCAAACGGCGGCCATCGTCTTCGCCCTGATCGGCGGAATTCTCGCCGACCGCCTGATGGCCCGCACCGAACGCGGACGCATTCTGGTCAGCGCCCTGGGGATGGCTTTGATTGTGCCCGCGATCTTTGGCATGGGTGTGGCCGGCAACCTCGGCATGGCGGTGGCCGCCCTGGTGCTGTTCGGCATGGGCTGGGGCATGTTCGACAGCAACAACATGCCCATACTCTGCCAGATTGTCCCGGCCAACCTGCGGGCGACAGGGTACGGGGTGATGAATCTGGTCAGCATCTCCTGCGGCGGGCTGGCCGACTGGGGTTTTGGCAAGCTGCGTGACCAGGGCGCCTCGGAATCGCTGGTTTTTGGCACCTTCTCAGCCCTGGCCCTGGTGGCTGGCCTGCTCGTGCTGTGCATCCGGCCCAGAAGCCCGGTCGAACTGGAGCAGATGGCGGGAAGCCCTTTGTCACCGGGCAGCTCCTGAAGTAGCGAAAATACCAGCAATGCTCTGAATCCGGTATGGACAGCCTTGCCGACCGGTTATGCTGCTGGCATGACTGATCCCGAAAAATCCCGACGCCTGGTGGGTGTGATTGGCCTGGGCCTGATGGGCACCGCCATCACCGGACGCCTGCTGGAACTGGGCTTCCTCCCCGTGGTGTGGAACCGTAGTCCCGACAAGGCCGTGCCTTTGGTTGCCCAGGGTGCGCGCTGGAGCGACAACCCGCTGGCCGAATGCGACCGCATCATTATCAGTCTGTTCACCAGTGACATCGTCGCCGAAGTGCTGGACCAAATGGGTTCGGCCCTGCGGGCTGGGCACTATCTGATCGACACCACCACCGGCGAACCCGATGCGGTGCTCCGCCTGGGACAGCGGCTGGCCAGCCAGGGGGTGCATTATTGCGATGCGCCCATCTCTGGTTCCAGCGAGCAGACCCGGCGGGGTGAGGCCACCGTGCTGGTGGGTGGCGATGCCGAAACCCTGACCGCCTGCGCCGATTTGTGGCCCGTCCTGGGATGCCAGACACACCACTGCGGGCCGTTGGGGGCCGCCTCGCGCATGAAACTGGTCACCAATCTGGTGCTGGGTCTCAATCGGGCCGCGCTCGCCGAGGGCCTCGCCTTCGCCAGAGCTATGGGGGTTGATCCGGCTGCCGCCCTGGGGGTACTCCGCGCCAGCGCGGCGCAATCGAAGGTGATGGAGGTGAAGGGGCAAAAAATGGTGGCGAACGATTACAGCGTCCAGGCCCGCCTCAGCCAGCACCGCAAGGATGTGGAGATCATCCTGCGCGAGGGGACAAACCGCGCCCTGGGATTGCCGCTTTCCGAAGCGCATCTGCTGCTGCTGCTGCGGGCGGAAGCCGAGGGGCTGGGCGGACTCGACAACAGTGCCATCGCCAAACTGTGGCGGATTGATTCATGACAGCGACACCCCTCTCGGGCAACGCGCGCGCTTTTGTGCTGGTAGCGGTTTTTTTGGGCCTGCTGTTCGATGGCTTTGAATTGGGACTGATGCCGGTGGCCTCTCTGTCGGTCTCCCGGTCCCTGCTGGGTGATGCCTTCACGCCGGCCTCCGGGGGTGACTGGTTCGCGCGTTTCACCGCCGCGCTGATGCTGGGCGCGGCGGTGGGTGGCATTTCCCTCGGGGCCCTGGGTGACCGGATCGGCCGGGCCCGGGCCATGGGTGTCAGCATCCTCTTCTACTCCATCTTTGCTGCCCTGGGAGGCGCCGTGCGCACCCAGGAAGAGATGCTTTTGTCGCGCTTTCTGGTGGGCCTGGGTGTGGGCGGCATGTGGCCCAACGGAATAGCTCTGGTCAGCGAGTGCTGGCAAGGCGCTTCGAAGCCGCTGGTTAGCGGCGTGATGATGGCGGGCCTGAATGTTGGTATTTTACTGCTGTCGCAACTGGCGCGCCTCTGGCCCATCACTGCCGATGCCTGGCGCTGGATTTTCCACCTGGCCGGCTTTCCAGCGGCCCTGGGGCTGCTGGTTCTCTGGTTGTTGCCCGAATCCCCCCGCTGGCTGGCCAGCCGGGGCGATACCCGCCCGGCCAATGCACCGCTGCGAACCCTGTTCAGCCCGGATCTTCTGCGCCACACCGTCATGGGTGTGCTGCTCAGTTCCATTCCCATGGTAGGTGCCTGGGCGGCCAGCAAATGGATGATCCCCTGGGCCGACCAGGTGGCAAAAAATATCGACCCCGGCTACAAAGCAGCCACCCAGGGGTGGTGGTCGCTGGGGGCCATTGCCGGCAGCGTGCTGGGTGCCCAGCTGGCGGTCTGGCTGGGGCGGCGGGCCAGTTACTGCGTCATCAGCCTGGCGGCCCTGATCAGCACCGTGGCGCTGTTCCAACTGTCAGCACCACTGGAGCCGGGCTTCCAGGCCATCGTGCTGGCGCAGGGCATTGCCTCGACGCTGTTTTTCGGCTGGCTGGCGGTTTATCTGCCAGAACTCTACCCCATCCATGTGCGGGCCACCGGAAGTGGCATGGCCTACAACACCGGGCGCTTCGCCACAGCCTTTGGCGTTTTGGGGGCGGGAGCATTGTTCACCGCGCTGGGCGGCAGTTACCCACGGGTGGGCACCGCCATGGCCTGCATTTACGGCTTGGGTATTATTGCCATCTGGTGGGCACCCGCCACCGATTCCCAGGAGAAAACAGCATGAATATCCACGCTTCCCTGATCTGCCTCTGGGCGCTGGCCTCTGGCGTTTCTGCCCAGGGCCTGGGCTTCACTCGCGACAACAGCACCCTGGTGATCACCCACGCTGGCAAGCCGTTGGGCACTTTTGTGCCGGCCAACCCGGAAACCCCGCGGCCTCATTTCGCCAACCTGCGCGCCCCCGGCGGCACGCAGGTCACCCGCAACCAACCACCGGTGCCGGGGCAGGACAAAGACGACCACGCCACCATGCATCCGGGTCTTTGGCTGGCTTTTGGCGATATCAGCGGGGTGGATTTCTGGCGTAACAAGGGGCGCATCGAGCATGTCGGCCACACCCAATCGCGGATCGATCCCGTGACCGGGATTTTCACCTTTGGCACAGAATCCCGACTCCTCTCACCCACGGCGATTCCCATGGGTACACTGACCAACCGGCTCAGCCTGCGGACCCTGCCCAGCGGCCACCTGCTGATATGGGACGCCACCTTCCGGGCCGGGGAGAAAAGCCTGGTTTTCGGGGACCAGGAGGAAATGGGTTTTGGCGCCCGGCTGGCAACGCCACTCATTGAAAACAACGGGGGGGTGATCACCAGCTCAACAGGCAAGAAAACCGCCAGGGCCACCTGGGGCCAACCAGCCGACTGGATCGATTACAGCGGCAAGCCGGACGGCACCCCCGCCGGCATCACCCTGCTGGCATCGCCCGGCAATTTCCGCCCAAGCTGGTGGCACAACCGCGACTACGGCCTGATGGTGGCCAATCCGTTCGGGCGCGAGGCGATGAGGCGGGGTGCCAAAAGCGCCGTGGAGGTGAAGCCTGGGGAAACCCTGCGGCTGGTCTTTGGGGCCATGCTGCATGACGGACCAGGATACGAGCCGACCCAGGCCCACGCGGAGTTCCTCCGCGCCGTGGGGCCCCACAAACCGTAGCGAAACTTCCGCGAGCCCGCCCCTTCGCCCTGATACATCCGCGGAATCGTCCGTAACCGGGGTGCAGAGGTTTTTTTCTGGCGAAAGTCCTTGCCGCACACCAGATCAGTCCCGTCAAAACCCTGGGGGAGGGGGAACTACAGGACAATCAGGGGAACAGGCCGCGACGCTCCATCTCCCGGGCCACCTTCTGCACACCCAGCACCAGGCCGGCGGTGCGGTGCGTGAACTTCCGCTCTTTCGCCAGGGCACGCACCCGGTGGTAGGCACCCAGCATCAGTTCCTCGAGTTTTTCGTTAACCTGCTTTTCACTCCAGAAATACTGCTGCAAATCCTGCACCCACTCGAAGTAGCTCACCGTCACGCCACCGGCATTGCACAACACATCAGGAATAACAAAGATGTCACTATTCTCAATAATGGCATCGGCGGCCGGCGTGGTGGGGCCGTTGGCACCCTCCGCCAGCACACGGCAACGCAGTCCGGCGGCGTTGTCGGCGTCGATCACCCGCTCCAGGGCGGCGGGAACCAGCAGGGTACATTCCTGGGTGAGCAATTGCTTCGCATCCATTTCCTCGCCACCGGGGAAACCGGCCAAGGGCAATCCCCTGGCAACATGCGCCGAAAGTGCGGCGATATCGAGACCACCGGAGTTGCCGGTCGCACCCGTCTTGTCGCCCACGGCAATCACGCGGACACCCCGCCTGACCAGCTCCTGGCAGGTGACTGAGCCCACATTGCCAAAGCCCTGCACCACCGCGGTGGCCTGGCCGGGAACTATGCCCAGCTCCTCGAAAGCGGCCATGGCGGTGATGACCACGCCGCGCCCGGTGGCCTCACGCCGACCATGGATGCCACCTATTTCCACCGGCTTGCCCGTGACGATCTCCGGGCAGGCATAACCCACCTTCATGCTGTAGGTGTCCATGATCCAGGCCATCGTCTGCTCGTCGGTGCCCAGATCAGGCGCCATCACATCCATGCGCGGCCCAATGATGGAAAGCACCTCCTCGGTGAAGCGGCGTGTCAGGCGCTCTTTCTCACCGAGGCTGAGGCTGCCCGCGTCAACGGCCACACCTCCCTTGGCCCCGGAAAAAGGCAGGTTCATGATGGCGCACTTCCAGCTCATCCACATGGCCAGGGCCGCTACCTCACCCAGATCGACCATGGGGTGGTAGCGCAATCCACCCTTGCTGGGCCCGCTGGTCAGACTGTGCTGCACCCGGAAACCCGCGAAGGTCTCGATGCGACCATCATCACGGCGCACTGGCACCGAAACCACCAGGGCCCGTTTGGGAATGGCCATGCGGCGCAGGACATCCGGGTGCAAATCAATCGCCTGGGCGCATTGATCCAGTTGCCGGCGGGCCATGCGGAAGGTGGGGGAGCTGTCGTACAGCGGATGCGAAGTGGGTTCGAGCGAGGCCCCGACGGTGTTCTGTTGAGCCATGACAGTCATCCAGGAGAGTGGGTGCAGGGACCTGAGGCATCTTAGGGACAGTCCCCGGCGGAACCAATCAGCGCCGGGTTTTTAGCGCCAAATTCCCCGACAAGCTAATGGCCCTCGGTGTCCGTTAAACGAACCAGTCCCCAATGACCATTTCAAGCATTGCGCGTCCTGCCACCGCCCGGGGGAAATCGCCCCCTTCAGCCTTTTGGAATACAAGGATGCCGCCAAGCGCGCCGATTTCCTGGCGAAAATCACCGGGGAAAACCGGATGCCCCCCTGGTCTCCCGAGCCGGGTTTCGGTCATTTCATGGATGAGAGAAGGTTGACGGTTTCGGAAAAGGCAACAATCGCGGCATGGGCCAAGGCCGGCGCCCCCGAGGGGGACCCGGGGAATCTACCCGCCAAGCCCGCCTTCGGCTCTGGCTGGGTGCTGGGCAAACCGGACCTGGTGGTGGAAATGCCGGCGGAGTTCACTATCCCCGCGTCCGGCCCTGATGTGTACCAGTGCTTTGTCATCCCGCTTCCTGTCACGCAGGACGAGGCGGTGGTGGCGGTCGATTTCCAGCCGGGCAACACCAAAGTAGTCCATCATGCCATCCTCTACCTGGACAGCAATGGCCAGGGGCGCGCCAAGGCGGACCCGGTCACCCGCAGCTTTCCAAGCTTTGGGGGGCCGGGCATCCGTCCCACCGGCAATATCGGGGCGTGGGCTCCGGGAATTCGACCCGGGCTACTGCCCGAGGGGACCGGCCGTTACCTGAAAAAGGGATCGGACCTGGTGCTCCAGATTCACTACCACCCCTCCGGCAAGGAGGAAAAGGACAAAAGCCGGGTAGGCATCTACTTTTCAAAGGTGCCGGTCCGCAACTATGTAGGCGCCGCCGGTATCCGCACCAGGCAATGGGCCCTCAGGATTCCGGCCGGTGAACCCAACTTCACCGTGGTCGAGCAATCCGATCCCCTGCCTGTGCCCGCTAAGGCGATCGGCATCCTGCCCCACATGCATTACCTGGGCAAGGAGATGAAGGTGGACGCGAAGCTGCCCGACGGCAGCGAGATACCCCTGATCTGGATCAAGGACTGGGATTTCAACTGGCAGGGGATCTACGGCTACCAAGAGCCGGTCAACCTGCCCAAGGGGACGGTGCTGCGGATGAAGGCGGTCTTTGACAACTCGACGGCCAATCCCCGCAACCCCTCCTCCCCGCCGATCCCCGTCACCTGGGGCGAGCAAACCCAGGACGAGATGTGCATTTGCGGCGTGCAGGTCATCACCGAGACCAAAAAGGAACTGCGGCAGGTGATGGACATGCTCCACGGCGACCTGGGGATGATCTTGGGCGGGGGCGGCTTGCCCGAGGATGCCGAGACCCAGGCGGTCGCCATGGAACGCACCAAGAAAATGGAGCGGATGGTCCTGTGGGAGTACGATGCCGACAAGGACGGCAAGATTTCCAAGGAAGAACTGGAACTGGTGCCCAAATCCAACCGCGACCGGGTCACGCTGATTTTGCGGGTGATGGGCAAATTAAAGTGACGGGGGTTTGGCCTCCCCGCTGGCAATAGGTAAGAGAAGGATACTACAGGTCCTTACTTGCCATCCGTCTCTTCCTCCTTTTGGAACTGCTCAAGTTCCTCAAGGAATTTCCAGGCCTTGATCAGGCTTTTGCTGGTATTACTCTCGTCAAATGATCGGGCCAGCCAGGACCGTGGCTTGCGGAGGATCAGCCATTGCAGCAGACAAAAACCAGCCAAGGATATGGCGGCGTTTAGCAATAACCAGGTCACCACAGTAGGTGCCTTGACCCAAAGGTCTGCCCCCAGTGCAGCGAAGACCACCAGCAAAAATGGGATCCAGATCAGGCACCCGGTGATCCCATACAGCCATGGGGCCTTGCGGGCACGCCAGTCTCGAAGTTTGGCCAGAGTGGTCTGGATTTCCAGAACGGGTTTTCCATGGTCGATCAGGCGGATCAGTGCCAACTGGCTGCCCGCGTCAATAATCATCATCAGAGCGTAGGCGTGTACCAGGATGCCCGCGATGGCAAGGTGGAAGGTATCCAGGTGCCGGAGCCAGAAGGTGACAAAGGGGATCGCCAGGGCGACGCCGAACAGCATTTGGGCCCAGAGGGCAAAGACAAGGGGCCAAAGTGCCGATTTGGCCCGGTCGATCCGGTTGTCGGTAAGCGTTTGCAAAGCCAAGCGATTTTGTTCGGCCAGGCGTTTGTCCAGAATCTCCCAAGCGTTCTTTATTTCTTCCAGATTCATGGTGGAACCCCTTTGCTGAATCAGGATGGAGGGCATGTGGGTAATTCCTCACGGATTCGTAGTTTCAGGCGGCCAACT
>QWOS01000059.1 GCA_003669555.1 Planctomycetota bacterium | reverse complement strand
CCCAATACCAACCCACATCCTTGATGAATTGCCCTTCATGGTCGATCAGCACATCATCTATCGCAATCACTCCATGCGAACTGTACCGCGTCGATGGACTTTTTTGGAGCCATTCCAGGCGACGCTCATTCAGCTTGGCAGCATCCCAATTCGAACCAGTCAAAAATCGATTCAGGCAGGATTGATCGGTGGTCTCGGCAAACTCCCGATTAATGCCTGACACGCTTTTACGCTCAGCAATCATCAGCCCAGTCAGGTATTCGCCTAAATGCCGGCGCTGTGGCTCACAGGAAAACAGGTCGCCAAACTCTAGCACTGCCGCACGCACTACTGAAGGTAATTCTACTATCCCTGGCATGGTTCGACCCTCCATGGTCAAACAAAAACTGTTATACGCCAGCTGCATTTGAACCCAAATTACCTATTTCTCCAAGGCCAGTTTCAAGTTTGCAAAAGTCCAGTTCAAATTTAAATCGGGTTTGCGAGTCGTTTCTGTTAAAACAGATCATATTCCTTCATCGACCACTCATTGGGCTCAATCATGTTCACCCGCTTGATTTCCGGAGTGGTCGTTGTTGCGGCCTGCGTTTTGCTCCTTTGGGCCAACCAACCCGCCGAGCTGGCTGATGGCGATGCCCCCGTGGCCCAATGGCGATTCGAGTCAGGTCAATTTTCGGGTGGCTTATTGGCTCCAACTGCTGGCAAATGGTCCTTGCGCATTCAGGGCGAGCCTCAATGGGATAAACAGACCAGTTCAGCCCACTTTTCCGGCGGCATGGATCTGGCAATTCTGGAAATCAAAAAGAAGGAGCCTGCCCCAAAAACTGGTCCGGAGTCCCTCTCGGCTGAAGCCTGGGTTCGTCTCGATTGCGGCAGCCGAAAAGGCGGCCTGATCAGCATGGTGGATGACAATCGTCATGGCGGACAAGGATTTTCATTAGGCTACGACGAAGACCGGTTCCGTTTTGGCCTGGCGACCGAAGGCGCCCGCAAGGGCGATGGTGTCCTTACCTGGATCCGCTCCCGTTCGGCAATCAGGCCGGGCATCTGGACTCACCTGGTGGGGACTTACGATGGAACCACCATGTGCCTTTATGTGAATGGGCAACTCGAAGCCCAATCAACGCATCAGCAAGGCCAGATCATTGTGGCCTCAGTCCCGTTTGTGGTGGGCGGTTATATCGATAACGATGAGCGCGTTCCCCTGGTGGGCTCCCTGAAAAGCGCCGCCCTTTTTGCCGAGGCGATGAAGGCCGAAACGGTGGAGGCCCGTTTCAGGAAAGATGAGGCCCTTGCCCAATTGCCAGCCGTCACGGCAGCACCCTACTTCCTGGTGTCCCCTTATCTGCAATATCCAACCACCGATTCAATCCGTGTCGGCTTCGAAACCTCCGAAGAGTCGACCGGCGTCGTGGAGTTCGGGGAGGAAACGCCGCTGAGCCGGAAGGTGGAAACCTCCTCCCGCACCATGCATCATGCCACACTCGAAGGACTGAAACCCTCAACCAGTTACTTTTACCAGGTGACAGCCACCTCTAAAAAAGGCGAAAAGATTTCTGGCCAGTTGCTCACTTTCAAAACGGCTGCGCTGCCGGGGGAGTCCTTCAATTTCGCCGTGTTTGGTGATTCTCAGCGCAACCGGCGCATCACCGGCCAGGTGGCGACCAGGGCCTATGAATTTCGTCCGTCTTTCCTGTTGCATCTTGGCGATGTGGTCGATGACGGCGAAGAAAAGAGCCAATGGCTGAATGACCTCTTTCGTCCTTGCCAGGAATTGTTCGGCAGGGTTGCCATGATGCCCACCATCGGCAACCATGAGAAAAACCATCCTTTTTATTACCAGTATTTCAATCTTCCAGCACCTGAATTTCACTACAAATTCACCTGGGGTGATGCTGATTTCTTCGCGATCGACAGCAACAAGCCATTGATCCTCGGCGAGGGCCAATTGGCCTGGCTGGAAAAGGAATTGGCCGCCTCGAAGGCGAAATGGAAATTCTGCTACCACCACCACCCCTGCTATTCCAGCGACAGCGACGACTACGGCAAAACCTTCAACGGTCAGAAGTCCACCTTTGGTACCGAAAAATTACGCCAGCTCTCTTCTCTCTATGAGAAACACAAGGTCGACATGGTGTTGAATGGTCATATTCATGCTTACGAGCGCACTTTCCCCATCAAGGACAACAAGGTGGACGACTCCGGCGTGGTCTACCTCACCAGTGGCGGCTTCGGCGCCGGCCTGGAAAACTTCACCCCCACCCCGTCTTTTTTCAAGGCCGCCAACAGGGTTGATTATCACCTGGTGTTGTTCTCTATCCACGGAAACAGCCTGCAATTACACGCGTATGACAAGGATGGTCATTTGTTTGATAGTTGGACGAAGTCGAAATGACTTCCCTGATGTGGCGCCCGTGATTGCTTGTATCCCTGAATTCAAAAAGATGGGAGTACTTCCACATCCCTGGGGAAAGCCAAAGGGCATTGGGTGATGAAGCCGGAGCTACCCTTTCAATCAAACAGGCTGAAAGCCTGAATCCCCTGAGCAAGAAAAAGAATTGGGATGAACAATTTTCCTTGCTGGAATCGTTTTCTCAATAGTTGATTCCGGCCTGATATTACTGGATTTTTCTTGGTGTCCTTGGGCTATTGAGCGGGAATTCCTGTCAGTTTTGTATTCCCGGATGTACATTCGTCTTGGCTGGGACATCTTGTACGTCCGTAGCGGATTTTAAAGACTTATTTATGTGTCCACCATTTGGGTAAGGCTCGCTAATCTGCCGTACGCATTGAGAATGCGCATGCAGCGCAAACTTCTCTTTGGCCCTAGCCTTCCTTACACATGCGGGCTGCAAAGTTTGTAGTGGCGTGCAGACGGTAACAGCCATTGAAAATGGGCAAGATGGATATACCAAGATAAAGCGACTTGTTTTTTTCACCAATTTTTCCCTCGTCATTAGCGATGCCGAGTTGAAACGACTCGCGGTCGGTCACGATGGGGAAATCGTCGTCGTAAAGGGCAGCCTGGAGCGCAAATTCGTCGCCTCGACCGGGCGGGACGAGTTTGTCCGCGTGACGGGCATCGAGTTTGGCTCTGCAGCGGAGGGAATGAAAAAGCAGGAGGACTGACCGGCGTCCCCATCGCCGCCAGTTCCTCGGAAATTACGGCTGGCGAAAAATCGATCGATTTGAAATCGGGTTGATCTGGATCACCCGCCGTTCTGATATTCACAAAAGAATTCAGGTTCAACTCAAGCTGGGGTTCGGATTCGATTTTTTTTTTCGACCGCCGCCGATAACCCGAATCCGTCCTGACGCAGGATCATTGGGAAGACCATCGAGTTCATTCGCGGCGCGTTCAATCGTCTTGGCCGAACATCCCAACACGCCGGCAATATAGGTTATTCCTCCATACCCCAGCAGCCTGGCTTGCAGCACTGCGAACCGTCGCCCATCTTTCTCCGACAATGTCTCGTAATAACCCCGCATCCGGGCTTCATTCTCTGGATCGACCTTTCCCTGAAATGCGAATGCCATACTTGGCCTCCTGCTGATGATTGATTCGCCTTCGATCTCCAACCCGGTTGGGTGTCTCGGCTATTCTAATAACTTCCGACACTTGTTGATGCGCCAATCCTAAGTGCTCCTTTTTTGGTGTTTTCATACCCTGATCGGGTGCCCTTCATCCTCTTGACCTGTCGGCTTCAATACTCATGAAGACTTGGCGACTTTGCCGGTGATGCGGTATCGGGGGCGAACATGCGGGGGCCTCCGATGGTTGAATACTACGCCACTCGTGTAATTGCCAGAATGCTTCGCTCGCATAGGGCCAATGCCATAGGGTAATGTTGTCCGTAACTGGCGCATCCACGCGCGCTTCTGGCACCCAGGGAGCGGCGGCCATTGCTTCTATCTACCCACCCGCAACAGCGCCCGGCCGTACCGGGTCAGCCCCGGCGACCCACTGTCACGGACCGTCAGCAGCATCGGGATGGTCTTTCCGTCTGGCAGATCGCCTACTGTGACCCGGCAGCCTGTTTTTCCATCCCGGGCGATCGTCACCTTGCCGGCAAAGGCCTCATCCAGCGGATAGATTCCCCATTGGAAGTCCAGGTCATGCCCATCCGGATCACTACTGCCGCTGGCGTCGAGCCCGACCACATCACCTGGCTTCACCTGACGGACCCCCGCACCGCTGATGCGGACCATCGGCGGATGGTTGGCCTGTTCCCGGGGCTTCACACACCAGTCGAGGCGCGCTGCGAAGTCAGCCTGGAAAGCAGGCCGCCAACGGTAAACCGTGGACATCCGATGATCCGGATCACCTTGAGTGTCGATGTCCGTGTCGGGGATATCCGTCAGATGGGGGCCCTTCCCCTGGAAACGGCCTCCCCAACTCCCCAGCTCGGGGTGCGCCATGTCTGCAAGCCCATTGGGAACCAGGGCGAGGAATGAGGGTGTGTCCCCCTCCTTGATCCCGCGCACCTGCCCGAGCTTGCCGGACCAGATATCGCCCCCGCGATAGTCTGGATACAGGTCTCCCAATGGCCCATGCCCATGGATATGCTTCACCACCCATTCAGACGAAACCAGATTCCTGTCACCACCGCGGTAGATCCCCCGGTAAGCCCGCCGCTGGGTGATGTTGTGCAGGGCCGGGAACTGGGACCGGATCCAGGGGCCTGTCATGTCCTGGTCGCCGATGGAATGAACCCTCACCCTGGAGAGGAAGAGTGCCAGCTCCCCGGTGGAGCGGTTTTTCCTCACACGCCACAGGGCCTGGGCCAGGTCAGCGGAACCACCCCAGATGATCACCCACACCGGGCGAGGATCCGGGCGGTCCACCACGGTGATGATCCAGTCGGAAGCCTCGGTGTCCTTCCCCTCGCCCACCGAGTCATGGGCCGAAACCTTCAGGCCGGCCAGGCGCTGGCCCGCCCGGATACCACTTCGCAGCACCTCGGCAGGCGGGTACCGATTGTCATGCTGAAGCAGGGCGGGCCGCGCTCTCCCGTAGGCTTCCACCACCTCACGCACCAGGTCGGGGCGGACTGTCTGGCCATGCCCCAAGGTGGACGAGGCGATCAATCCCTCGATATCAAACTCGTTGGCATACAACATGAGCCGGATAAGAGACTGGCCATCATCCGGCTCGGCCACCCCGACTTTGAGACTGCTGATGTCGGTCAGCACGACAAGGCGCTGCCTGGCACCAGAGCTGTCAGCCCGCCCGGGCAGTGCAACCAGAGAAGCCAGCAAAGGTATCAGAGCCAAAGCCATTATTTTCATGGGCCATTATCCTCGGTCCGCGGATGCTGGATACCCGAACGCTGTCCCGGTTTACGGCCACCAGCCGCCCAGGGCCTTGCCGATGGCAACGCCCTCAGGAACCGCGACGACGCAACCGGTCCAGCAGCACCGCCATGAGGATCACACTGCCCAGCACAATCTTTTGTGCGAACGGACTGATGCCTAGCAGATTCATGCCGTTGTTGATCACCGCAATGAGCAGCGCACCCACCAGAGTGCCAAACAACCCGCCCTGACCTCCCGCCAGGCTGGTGCCGCCTACCACCACCGAGGCGATCACCATCAGCTCGTATCCCTCGCCATAGGTGGGTGAGGCGCTCTTCAGTTGCGACGCCAGAACCACCCCGCCCAGACCGGCCAGCAAGCCACAGAGCGTGTAGGCTGTCACCATCACCCGGTTCACCGGCACACCCGCCAGCCGCGCCGCCCGGATGTTGCCGCCCACCGCCAGCATGTGGCGCCCCAGCACCGTCCAGCGCAGCATCAGGCCCGCCGCCACGAAAAGCCCCAGCATCAGCAGCACACCGTTGGGCATTCCCCAGGTGGTATCGCGTCCCAGCCAGACAAAGCGCTCTGGCAGGTTGGCAATCGATTCGCCATTGGTCATTTCCTGGGCGGTGCCACGGGCCATGAGCATCACACCCAGAGTCACCAGAAAGGGTGGAGCTCCCAACAGCGCCACCAGCGTGCCGTGGGCCGTACCCACGGCCCCACACAACACCACCGCCAACAGGCCGCCCACCACCATGGACCCCACACCCGCGTTTTCCCCGCCGCCATGCCGCGAGATCCAGTCGGCGCAAACGATCGCGGACAGGCCAATCAGGGAGCCCACCGACAAGTCAATACCGCCGACCACCACCACCAGGGTCATACCCACCGCCACAATGGCGATGACAGTGATCTGCCCCATGATGTTCAGCAGGTTTTCCCGGGTCAGAAAGCGCGGCCAGGCAGAACCGTCTGGCACAATGAGCGCGGGCGTGCCCAGCACCGGAAAAAGCCTGGGCAAATCACGCAGCACCAGCCAGTCGGGCACTTCGGATGAGCAGGCGATGGCGTCAAGCACCGTGCCTGCCCTGGAGAGGCCTTCCAGCTCGTGGCGGGTATCGACCGGGTTGCCCACCACCACAGCCACCGGGGTGATGCCGCCCTGGATCATCCCCCGGCGCAACGATTCTGCCAGAGCCTGGTTCTCCGCGCCTTCGCCTGCCACCACCAGCACACTGGCCGTCGGGCCAAACCGTGCCAACACCGCCTGAGCCAGCCGGGTGCCGGCCAGGGGGCCGGTGGGTTCCTCACGCACCACGGTGGCGGCTGAAAGCAGCACGCACACCAGGAGCAACACGCCTAGCATCCCCTGACCGGAAAAGGCGGCCAGCAATTGGTTCCATCGTTCACGCATCGGTGACTTTCCGCTTAACGCGCCTCGGGATCATTGGCGGCATCGGCTTGCCGGTACAGCCGGGTGGGGATCAGGATCTCGGGCTTGACCTCCTCGCCCCGGGAATGCCGGGCGATTGCGGTGGCCACTTCGCGGCCCAGGCGGTCAGGAAACTGGATGGGGTCGGCAAATATTTTCCCTTCGCGGATGGCTTTTTTCCCCTCGGGCTGGCCGTCGAAGCCGACAATCACCACGCTGTCGGCCTTGCCCGCCTTTTCCAGAGCGGCGCGGGCCCCCAATGCCGAGGGGTCGTTGATGGCGAAGATGCCGCGCAGTCCAGGTTGGGCCTGCAGGGCGTCCTCGGTGGCCTTGAAGCTGAGATCCTTGGCGGCACCGCCCTCCAGTTCGGTAACAATCTCCACCTGGGCACCCGGATTGGCCTGGTTGTGGGCAACGATCACTTCACGGAAGCCCTGCACCCGCAAACGGCAACTTTCAGCCTGTTTGAAGTGCAAAATAGCCACCTTGCCGCCCGCCTTGCCCAGAACCTCGATCATGCCGTTCGCCGCCTCGCGGCCCCCGCCCACATTGTCGGTGGCCACCTGACAGACAATTTTCACACCCTCCTCACGGCAGGGGATATCCACCGTGAAAACAGGCACGCCTTTTCGGTTCGCCTCCTGGATCGCCGGCACCATCGCCTTGGCCTCGCAGGGGCTCAGCACGATGGCACGCGCACCCTGCTGCAAAAAGTCCTGGACCTGATTCGATTGCCGGGCAGGGTCTTTGTCGGCACTCACTACCAGCACCTGGAACCCCTCCTTGGCCAATTCGGTGGTGAGAGTGTCACCTATCACCCGAAAAAACGGGTTGTCGAGGGTGAGTAGACTTACGCCCACCAGGGGAAGGGAGCCTGCCGCCGCGCCCTTGCCTGCGCTACCAGGCTTGCCAGACCCCCCACAGCCGGCCATCAGAGCCAGTCCCGCCAGCAGGCAAAGCCTCAAAGAGCCCCCACTGGGCCAGCCGAACAGGGTTTTCTGATCTGTCATCGTCGTCACCTTTCTTCGGGATGTTTCCCCGCCGATAGCCTGGAGGGGGCATGAATCGACCAATCTGGAGCCCTTCAGGCATCTTCCCATACTCCACCGCCTCTGGCCAGAGCCGGGCAGGCTGATCAATCCTTTACCCGGCCCGGGGTTGCGCCTCACAGGGAGCCACCCGGCCAGGCCTGGCCAGGAAGGCTGGCAGCGGGTTGAGGTCCACCCAGCCCCCCACCTGCGCTAGAATGAAGAAAACACGGCAGGGCCGCTAGCCCCGGACAGGATGTCCGGGGTACCAGACACGGCCCACCTGGGAGGATGGCGCATGCGCTTGCTTGCTCTGGCCGGATTGATTTTGACCCTTACCACCGGGCTGGTGACCGGACTGGTCTGGCAGGCACCGTCCCCCAGCCCGGCCGAGATCGCCCGCTGGATCACCGATTTGGCTGACTCAGACTTTGAAACGCGTGAAAAAGCCGGCGAACGGCTCTGGAAGGCAGGCTTGGCAGCCGAAGCCGCCCTGAAAAAGGCCGCCAAAAGCGATGATGTGGAAGTCAAGCGCCGAGTCGAAGAGATTCTGGGACGATTCCGCCTGGGCATCTACCCCGATTCCCCCAAACAGATTGTCGACCTTGCCGCTGAGTACCAATCCGCCGACCCGTCCAACCGGCAGCCGGTCCTCACCAAACTGCTGGCCCTGGGAGCGCCTGGCGCCCGGGCTTTGACTCGCCTGGTGGCTGAAGAGCCCGAAGGTTTGCGGCAAGCGATGGTCGAGCAATTGAACCAGATCCTACCCGGTTCGGTGGCGCGGTTGCTCGACGACAAACCTGAAAACGCCAAGGCGCTGGAAGACCTGGTGCTGCTGGTCGCCCGGCAAAGCCCACGCGGCCCCGCCTTGTTATGCGCCTGGAGCATCAGCACCGGCCAGAGGAAAAACTGGGGTGAAGCCCTGCAAAAAGGCACAGCACCCTTTGAGGGCTGGGACGAGGCCCGCCGCAAGGAGCTACATGTCTGGTTACTCCGCAGTGGCAGCCAGCTCGACGAGGCCATAGTCCTTGCCAGAGAGGGCGCCAAGGGGCTGCTGCCATCCCTGCTGATGGAAAAGGGAGCCTGGGCCGAACTGGCCAGGAATTCGTCTGCTGTTGTAGAAGGCACCCAGGCTGACCCCGCCGAAAAAATTGCCGAGAGGGCCACCTACGCCCGCCTGGCTGGTGACAAAAAGGGCTTTGAAGATTCGGTAAAAACCCTGCTGGAGCTGGCAGGCCGTGACAATGATGGGGAGCGGATGCCTTACCCTGCCCGGGTACTCTTCCTCAACGACAGGCCCACTGAGGCTGTCGACGCCCTCACCCGTGCTGATGCCCGTCAGGCAGCTTTCGAGATCCTGGCAACGCAGATGCGAATGAAGGAAGCCTTTGCCCTGGTGGCTGAGGCCCGCAAGGACAACCGCCATGACGAAGCCCAGCTCGAGTTGCTGGAGGCCAAAACGCTGTATCTGCTGGGTGAAAAGAAGAAGGGCGCCGCGCTGTTCGACAAATACGCAGCCCAGATTGCCGGCGGTGTTGAGCCGGTGTGGTACGAATTGCTCATCGAGCAGCAGGTTCTGGGTGGCCGTACTGATGAGGCTTGCGCCCACGCCGCCCTCATTTTCCGTCAGGGCAGTATCGACGGCTGGCGCACCCGCCTTTTCATGCGCCTGTATGGCGAGAACCAGGCGAATGCCGAAATCTGGTGGCACCATCTGCGTATCGCCAGCGAAGGTGCCCCCTATGAGGCGCACCTGAAAACCATCATGGGGCTGCTGAATGGCCGGTTGCCTGAGGAGGACCTGGTTGCGGAGTTGAAATCTGTGAAAAAGGCGCTGGAGAAAAACCCCGGGCATGATGGCCTGCGCCTGGCGGCTGCGGAGGCAGCTCACCGGGGCGGGCTCGACACCTGGGAAGCCACGCTGCTGGAGGGTGGCAAGCGGGCGGAGGTTTACATCCGTCTGGGTGATCTGCACGCCTTGGGCAATCGCCTGCCCCAGGCTCTGGAGGCCTATGCCCAGGCTTGCCGGATTGAGCCTGCCAATGCCCTGGCCTGGCACCTCCAGGGGCGGCTGCTGGTCTCTCTGGGCAAAGGTCAGGCCACCCAGGAAACCGAAGGAAAAAAACTCCAGGACCTGGCTCTGAAAATCCCTCTGGGGGATGTGCAGGCGCGCTCCACCCTGATGACCGCCCTGCTCAAACGCGGCCATGTGGAGGATGCCGCCCGTCAGGGTGCGCTGCTGCTGGCGGTGAGCGACCCGGGCACCTTCCAGTCGGGCAATGCCTACCGTTTGCTGGCTCAGGACGCCGAGCGTCGCGACGCATTCCTGGAGGCGGCCCGCTACCAGGAACTGGGCCTGTTGCGTTGCCTGTCCCGGCAAGTGAGTTTCATGTTCCCCTCCGCCTATGTCGCGGTGCCCGCCCAGGTACACCGGCTGAAAGCGCGGGGCCTGCTGGCCAGGGGCGACATCGACGGCGCCCGCCGCGAGATGGTGGCCTGCCAGGCCCTGATGCCCCGCGATGTGGAGTTACCTATTTTATTGTATGACGAGCTGGTGAAACGCGGCCGCAAGACCGATGCCGAATCCCTCTACCAGGAAAGCCTGTCGGCCCACGAGGCCCTGCTGCAGGACCACCCCGATTGCGCCTGGGCCCGGAACTCGGCGGCCTGGATGATTGCCTGCTGCAAGCGTGATCTGGATAGCGGCCTCAACCATGCCACCCGGGCCACCCAGCTCAGCCCCCAAAGCCCCGGCTACTGGGATACCCTGGGCGAAATATGCTTCCAGAAGGGGGATCAGGCCGGGGCCATCCAGGCTCAGGAAAAGGCCATCAGGCTCGACCCCCATCGTGTCTACTACCGTCGCCAGATGCTCCGCTTCAGGACCGGGGACAAAAATACCCCGCGCCCGCCAGAAACATTCGATGAATAAGCACCGTTATGATCGCGAGTCCGTTGCCCCCGCCGGGGGCCTGCGGTTATTATCGTATTGCAACAGGGGATAGCAAAGCCATGTCCACGACCGTCCTGACCGGCCAGCCTGCCGGTTGCCCAAGCGACCTCGACACCATCACCCGGAAGGTGGAGGCAGGTGATCGCCTCACCCGCGAGGACGGCCTCACCCTCGAACGCCTGGGCAGTGTCAACTTCCTGGGTGAACTGGCCAACCTGGTGCGCGAGCGCAAGAACGGCGAGGTGGCCTGGTACAATGTGAATGTTCACCTCAACCCCACCAATGTCTGTGCCTACCGCTGCACCTTCTGCGCTTTCCGCGCCGACCTGAAAGACCCCAAAGCCTACCGGATGAGTGACGACACCATCCGCCAAAGGGCCGCCGAGGCCCGCAAGCGCGGCTGTACCGAAATGCATATTGTCGGTGGCCTGCACAACAAGATGCCCTACGAGTGGTACCGCGATATCCTCGTCCAGGTGCGAGAGGAAAATCCGCGCATCCACCTCAAGGCCTACACGGCGGTGGAATGGGACTGGTTTTCGCGTATCACGGGATCGTCCACCGCCGAGCTGCTGGCTGAATTCCAGCAAGCCGGCCTGGGTAGTCTGCCCGGGGGAGGGGCCGAGATTTTTGACCCGGTCATCCGCGGCATGATCTGCGAGCACAAGGCTGATGGGGCATCATGGCTTCGCATCCACGAAGAAGCGCACCGTCTGGGACTGCGCTCGAACGCCACCATGCTGTACGGCCATCATGAGGGTCCAGAGCACCGTATCGACCACCTGCTGGCCCTGCGCGACCTGCAGGACCGGACGGGTGGCTTCCAGACATTTATCCCGCTCGCTTTCCATCCCGACAACACCCGCATGGCGCATATGCCCAAGCCATCGGGCCTGATGGACCTGCGGATGATGGCGATCAGCCGGCTGATGCTGGACAATTTCCAGCATGTGAAAGCCTACTGGATCATGCTGGGCATCAAGACCGCCCAGATCGCTCTTTCCTATGGCGCCGACGACCTGGATGGCACGGTGGTGCATGAAAACATTTACCACGATGCCGGATCTGACTCACCGCAGGAAATAACCATCGAGGAGATCCGCCGCCTGATCATCGAGGCCGGGCGCGAACCTCGAGAGCGCGACACCCTCTACCGCGAGGTGATCCGCGACACCGCTGACCCGTCTGACTGGCGCGTTGCCGCAGCCTGCTGACAGGCAAGCGCACCGGGCTCCGCCCTGTCAGTTCGCAATTTCTTCAGGTCCCCGCTCCGCTTGGGCACAAAGCGGGGAGAATACCGACCGTTATCCGGTGCTCCAGACTTTTTCCCACCCTGGGGATTACTTGGACTTTGCTTCCGCAAAATGGCTGAGTCGATTGGCGAGCGAAATAAAGGTCGGCGCCCACAAGCCCACGAAGATGCCAAACCGTTCGCCGTAAGCGGCATCCGGCTCCTTCATCAGGAACCAGATGGCGATGGAGGCGCCAATCGAAACAAAGCCACTCACCAGGCAAACATGGCTGAGAATGGTGCAATTCTTCGCGGACAACATGAAAAACACTCCTTTTCTAGGCGGCTAACTGGTTGAAAGGCCGCAATCTTCCACACCCTGAATCAATCAGGCGGGCTATGCGATCCTTCTCCAAAAATTATTTATAGGCTCGTCATTCATAGTTTCGCCTTCGACCCGTAAAAATTTTCTTCCCGGCTGGCACCCGCCATGGGGTTTCCACCGAATGGTCCGGGCCGCCTCGCGGCGGGCCACCTTCTGGGGGACCTGCTCAGTCCAAACCTGCCATCCGGGGGCGGATTCAGGGGATTTGGCCCAGCCAGCCTGGTTTTCCATCTCTTTTTTTCCACCAGTTGACCAAACCTGGCTGCCAGAAGTGTCCGCGCCGGGAATGAGCCGTCCAATATCCACACCAGTCTGGCGCGAATGGATAGAATAAAGGCTTCCTCAGAAGCCTGGCCCCATTCGGGTTCCCTGGCGATTGATCGCACGACTTGCCCGGAGGTTCTCCCGTGTTCAATATTTTGAAGCAAGCAGTGTTCACCAGTGTGGGCCTGGCCGGACTGGCCAAGGAAAAAGTCGAGGCCCTGGCCACCGAAGTCGCCCGCAGCGCCAATCTGGGCCTGCAGGAGGCGAGCGAATTCAAGGCCGAACTCTGCCAGCGCGCGAGTGAGGCGCGCACGGGGATGGAGGCGGAGATCGACCAGCGCATCGACCACGCCTTCATTCAGATGGGTATTGCCAAGGCCGGGGTGAAACGGACCGCCGGGCAGGTGAGTGATGGGCTACAGACCCTGATTGATGCGCGTCTGGATGCGGCCCTGAGCCGGTTGGGTGTCGCGCGAGTGCGCGATCTTCAGGAACTGGCTTCCCGGGTGGAAACCCTGGAGAAGAAATCCACCGGGGCATAATCGGGAAAGCGGGCATGCGTCATGGATCTTCTGGGGCTGGCAAAACGGCAAAACCAACTGAAACGGCTGCGCGAAATCGCCGCCGTTCTTGCGAGGTATGGCCTGGCTGACTGGGTGAGCCGCATCCCCTCCCAGGAAATCCGGCGTTTGCTGGCCAGTCCGAAAACACTGGCTGTGGCCGGTCACCCCTGGGAAGAGCGCGTGCGTCTGGCCCTCACAGACCTTGGCGCGACTTTCATCAAGCTGGGTCAAATGCTCAGCACCCGGCCTGATCTGGTCGGCGTGGCTCTCGCCAGGGAGTTGAGCGGACTCCAGGCGAACACGCCGGCGGATTCGACGGAAATCGTGCGCCAACTGATCGCGTCGGAGTTGGGTCAGCCGGTCGAAAAACTTTTTGTCCAGTTCGAGGACCGGCCTTTGGCTTCCGCCTCTATCGGGCAGGTGCATCGCGCCCGGCTGGCCAGTGGGCAGGAAGTAGTAATCAAGGTGCAGCATGAGGGGATCATCAGCCGCATCCGCCCCGATCTGGAGCTGATGGGGGCCCTGGCCCAGGTGCTTGAACGCTATGTGTCAACCCTGCACGCCTACCGGCCAGTAGATGTGGTGGCCAGTTTCAGCAGGACGCTGTTACGGGAACTGGATTTCAATTCGGAAAAAAGGAACCTGGAAGAATTTGCCCGCCATTTCAAGGGGGACGACACGGTCCGCTTCCCGCAGGTGTATCCGGAGCTGTGCGCACGCCGGGTGCTGACAATGGAAATGTTGACAGGGATTCCGGGTTCGAAACAAGCCGAGATGCATGCCAGCGGGGCCGACCTGAACGAGTTCGCCCGGCGCGCCGCGCGCATGTACCTGGGCATGATTTTCCGGGATGGTTTCTACCATGCGGATCCCCACCCAGGCAATTATATCCTGCTTGCCGGCACGGTGGTGGGTGTGATTGATTTCGGCATGGTGGGCAGGATCAGCGAGGAGTTTCGCGAGTCACTGGAGCAGATGCTGATCGCCGTCTCCAGGCGGGATTCGGAGGAACTGGCGGATATCCTGCTGAATGTGTGCGAGTCATCAGCAGAAATCCTCGAGCCTGCATTTCGGACGGATGTGGCGGATTTTGTGGCGGATTACGCATACCAGTCCGTGAAGGATATCGAACTGGCGGAAGCCCTGGAGCGGTTGACCGAAATCATCCGCCGACACCAGCTGGTTCTGCCATCCGAAGTATCCTTGCTGCTGAAAACCCTCATCATGCTGGACGGCACAGCCCGGGAACTGAGTCCGACTTTCAATGTGATGGAACTCATGGAGCCTTTCCGGGGCCAGATGCTGCGCAACCGCCTCAAGCCGAAACGCTGGCTGGCGGGATGGCGGCGCGGGTTTTACAAACTGGAACGGATGCTGAGCCGCGCGCCGCGCGATCTGGAAAGCGTCCTGCGGCGTTTACGCTCGGGCAGGGTCGAAATCAAGCTGGAGCACCGCAATTTGCAGGCTGCTGTCAACCGGCTGGTGGCCGGAATTTTGACCGGGGCCCTGTTTCTGGGATCGGCAATGCTTTGGAGCCGGGAGATTCCACCAAGGCTGGGGGCTATGTCCCTTCCCGGTGCCCTCGGCTGCGTGACCGCTTTGGTCATGGGCGGCATGATCCTGATGGCGATCTGGAAGGACGACCAAAGGAATGGAACGGATTAAGCGTGTCCGTTAAACGAACCAGTCCCCAATGACCCTTTCAGGCGGTGGCGGTCCGACGGACCATTCGTTTTTCCGCTCTTGGGCCTAGTGGTTCTCGTGGTCACGGTTGAGAAGGACCTTGGCGGGATTGGCCAGGGCCCATTGATCGGGTAGCAGCTCGTCGAGTGGTTTGCCTTCGGCCATGAGCACGGGCACTTTTTCGATGACATCGCGCAGGTACGGGTG
>QWOS01000028.1 GCA_003669555.1 Planctomycetota bacterium | reverse complement strand
CCCCGCGCGCATTGGGAAAATACCCGCCTGGCCTGGTCGTCCACACAGTCTTTGCGGCTGATGAAATCGCCGGTGTAGACCACAATCTCCGGCGCTATCCGCCGCACCCGCTCAAAGGTATTGACGAGATAGTCGTCATCGACCTGTGGGCCGATATGCAGATCGCTGATCTGCACCAGCGTGGCACCTTGCAACACGCCAGGCAGATGCGCGACGGGCAGTGGACGCCCCACTATTTCCAGCCAGTGCGGCTCCACCCGCCAGGTGTACAGGCCGGTGGCCAGGCCGACCCCCGTTAATGCCAGAGCTGTTTCCACCACCTTGCGCCGGCTGAGCATCAGGCATTCCCCCGGAAGCAGGCCGACCAGCTATTTCCCGGCGGCCGCTGCTTGCGCTTCAACATACACCCACAAAGTGCAACGGTGCAGCACCTTGTCGCGCTCACGGCTGGCGGTGATGCCCCACCAGCCTGCCGCAGTCAGGTTGGCCAGTGCCGCCCCGGCGCGGGTAGTGCGGCCGGTGCCGGTGACATGCTCGTCGGCAGGCAATTCGGCTGGGGGTTTGGAGTTGTAACGCTCCACCTCCATTTCCAGACCCGCCAGGGGCTTGCGGTCACCGGCTGATTGGGCCGGCTCATCGGCTTCGGCCAAGAAGGCTACCCCCGGAAGCAACCCATACGGGCGGGTGAGTGGTGACAGTTCCACAGCATTGGCCCCTTCAGTCAACGCCCGGTTATCCCAGCCATTCTGGGTCTGGACATGCAGCACCACTTTGGTGACCGCGCGCGTGGGCGGCTCTTTCCCTTCGCCCGGCAGTTCCGGGCTGATGGCCACCAGGGTATGATCGCCACGCTTTTGCGGAGTGAAGGAAAAAGTGAACATCCGCACTTTTTTGCCTGGCTCACCTTCCCTGCTTTCTTCGGCCAGCATGGGCAGCAGGTCTGTTTTGGCCCCATCAGGGCCCACCACGAAAAGGGCGGTGGGCTTCTGGGTAATGGCAAGCTCATGCTCAAACGGATGGCCAAACTGGTAGACAAAACCAACGGTTTCACCCCGTTTCACCGCATGCCTGTCCGGGAGGAGCATATGGAAGTGGGCAGGGGCCGGAGAAGCCACCAGGCCCAAAAAACAGATCAGGAGGAGCATTTTTTTCATGGTTCTTTCTCAAAATGCGGGCAGCACTTTCCAGGCGGTTCCATCCAGCTTCAGGATCAGGCTATCGGTCACCCGGGCGGATTTCCCCTGACGCTTGCCACGCAGGGCCAGATGGGCGCGAAGGAATTGACATGCGATTGCGAGAGGTCACATGGTTCGATCAGGGTAAAAGCGTAGCGGGAAGGGCCACAACCGCGCACAGTCAGACCCCCTCCGTCTGGTTTTGGTCAGGTTTTTGCCACTTCCGCCTGAGGTATAAAACCCCCTTCACAGCAAAAGACCCCAGGGCAATCACCAGCAAGCCCAGCAAAGCCATTCCCCATTTCCGGGGCCCGGTTCGCTCTGTGCGGGTCAATCCCTCGGAGATAATCGGCCCAGCATCTGGAGAAGCCGTGGAGCCGGGGCTTGCTGCTGGAATGGTGATAAGGGTTTTGGTGAAGTGGCCATCTTCACCCTGCAATTCGATACGGTACTTGCCCATGGCGGGAGCGGGGAAATTCCACAACCCCATGACATCAGTCACACCAGCCAAAACTTCCTGGCCATTTTCAGCCAGCACGACCACCCTGGCAGAAGCGACCGGTTCATCATTGTCATAAAAAGCTTCAATGTAAACTGTAGAATCCAGCAACCGGGCTTCAATACCCAGGCCATGCGCCTTCACGCCGGCAGGCAAACATCCAATCAGCAGGAGAACCCACCAACTACCTCTGGGCATGGGACCTCCCCAGTGTTACGAATTTCATTTTAGTAACACTAGCAAGGGGGCTGATACGGGTCAAGGTTGGGGCCCTGATCAGGGAACGACAGGGCAAAACTACTCCCCTCCCCCATCCCGCCGCCCCTCCTTGCGGTCTGAATTGCGGCGCTTGGCTTCTACCCGGCGGATTTGCGACCCGCGAGTGGGTCTGGTTTTCTTGCGGGGGGTCGGTGGCTGCAGGCACTTGCGGACCATGTCGGCCAGTTTCTCCAGGCAATCCTGCCGATTGCGCTCCTGGTCACGATAAATCTGCGACATCAGCAAGATATCGCCCTCGGTGGTGAACCGGCTGGGGAAGCTGGCCTTCATGCGTTCCATCGCGCCCAGGGGGAGTAACACGGTGGTGACCGCAGCCCGCCAGCGCAGGTGGGTTTTGCTCGCCACCTTGTTGACATTCTGCCCGCCAGGGCCACCCGAGCGGGCGTAGGTGAACTCCAGCTCATCGAGCGGGATGCCCACGCGTCTGGTGATGGGCAAAACGGTGGGTTTGGGCTCGGGTGCCGTCATGGCGCTCTTCCTGGTTCACGGTTGGCAGATCCCGTACGCCGGGTGAGATTATCGCCCAGTTCACCACGGAATTTCTCGGCCAACGCTTGCAGCCTTTGTAATTCCGCCGGCCGGTGCCGGGAAACATCCGTGCTTTCAGCGGGGTCGGTCACCAGATCATACAACTCAGGCTGGTGCAATTTTCGGGATGAATATCTGGCGGGGATGCCCGCAGTGCCACCCGGCTTGCCGGCCAGAGTGCGGTAGGTATGCGGCAGAAGCAGTTTCCACCGCCCATTCCCCGAGACAACCGCCTGCAGTTCGTTCTGCAAGTAATAGCAAGCATAACCATCGTCCGGCTGGTCATGGGGATTTTTGGCGTTGGGAGTACCTGAAACAATACCCCAGCAATCACCACCATCGATTTTGTTTTTTGGCAGCACGGCTCCCACTCGACCAGCCACCGTCGGCAGCAGGTCGATGGTCATGAGCATCGCCGCGCTGGTGGTGCCGGCAGGTATTTTGCCGGGCCACCGCATGAGACAAGGCACGCGCAGACCCCCTTCCCAGACGGTCCCCTTCCCCTCGCGAAACACTCCCGAACTACCCGAGTGGTTGCCATAACTCAGCCAGGGGCCGTTGTCGGAGGTGAAAATCACCCAGGTATTGCCCGCCAACTGGCGTTCATCCAGCGTTTGCAGGATACGACCCACCGAGTGATCGATCTCCTCGATGACATCGGCATACAGGCCCTTGCCCGACTTGCCCGCGAATTCTTTGCCGGCGAAAAGGGGCACATGCGGCTGGTTGTGGGCCAGGTAGAGGAAAAACGGTTTGTCGCCCGACTTTTCAATCCAGCGGACGGCCTCGTCCGTGTACTGACCCGTGAGGAGCTTCTGGTCTTCCGCCGTCAGGGCGGCCTTCACCACCGTGGCATCGCGCAACAGGGGCAGCGGCGGATAGGCCTTGGGCGCTTCGGGATGCAGTGGCCACATGTCAGCGGAATAGGGAATACCGAAAAACGAGTCAAACCCTTGTCTGGTCGGCAAAAAGGCTGGCAAGTGCCCCAGGTGCCACTTGCCCACACAGGCGGTGGCGTAGCCTTTCGCCTTGAGCATGGAAGCCAGCGAGGTTTCCTGGGGGTTAAGACCGATTTTGGCATTGGGCCCGAGGGCTCCGTGAATCCCCACACGGTTGGCATAACAACCGGTCAACAGGCTGGCACGCGAAGCCGAGCAAACCGGCTGGGACACATGGAAGTTGCTGAAGGTGCAGCCTTCCCTGGCCAGGCGGTCGAGGTGTGGCGTGCGGGCCAGCTTGCCACTCGAAGGGCCGATGTCGGCATAGCCGAGGTCGTCGCAGTACACCACCACCAGGTTCGGAGGTGCGGCATGCTGGGTGAGGGCGGCAAATAGCAACACAAACATGGACCAGGCTCCAGAAAAAATCACCTGCCAAACTGGACTCTGGTCACCGACTGCACCGAAGTGACAGGGATCCAGATCCGGTGGAAGGCGGTCATATCCTCCACACAAACAAAATCTTTGCCCATTTCCACCACGCGGTGGCTGAAGGCTTCGGGCTGAGCCAGCAGTTGCGTGAATTCATAGCGGCCACCCTTTTCGCGCATTACCACCTTATCCCCGACCTTCAGCGGGCCAAACGGGCCGGTGGGATTCCCATCCGGCCTCTGCGACACCGCGGTACCGAGAAAAAAAGCAATGGCTGATATTGCCAACACCCAGGGTAACGCGCGCATGATTCTTCTCCACCAGAGGGCAATCACAAAAATTTAATGCAGGCCACACCAGAAATCACCAAAACGGCTCCAAGAATACGCCCGGCGGTGATGCCGCGCACATCCAGGCCCATCCAGCCATGATGGTCCATCAGCATGCTGGAAAGCAGCATTCCCCCCACCATGGCCGACAGGAAGACTCCCGCCCCCAGTTTTGGCGTGAGCACCGCGCCAGCCAGCACGATCAGCGCTCCCAGGGGGCCCCCGATCCAGTTCCACCAGGGGGTGGAACGAATTGTTTCCAGTGCCGGCGGCATGGGCCGAAAAAGGGTCAACAGTGTCAGGGCCGTGATAATCGTGCCGCAGACGCTAAAAAATGCCGGGTACCAGAGATCATCCAGGTTTTTCCGAAACGATCCATTGGCCGAAGCTTGCAGTGTGAGGCAAATCCCCGCGCCAATTGCCAACAACAGATTCACCACCGTAGAGCCCATTCATCTTCTCCCGTTCCTTGTATCAGCAATAACCCACCAGTCTTACTCTACCCAGTTCAAGGTACGGTCCACCGCCTTGCGCCAGCCTGCCAATAGCCGACCACGCGCAACGGCATCGCCTTGCGGTTCAAATTCCTGGTCGAGCACCCAGTTGCGCTCGATGTCTGCCAGGTTGTTCCAGGTGCCCGTGGCGAGCCCGGCAAGATAGGCCACACCCAGAGCGGTGGTTTCAGCCACTCGCGGGCGCCGCACCGGCACCCCCAGCAGATTGGCCTGGAACTGCAATAGCGCGTTGTTGCGGCTGGCACCCCCATCCGCCTTCAGGCTGGCCAACCGCACGCCACTGTCCGCCTCCATGGCGCCCAGGAGATCAGCCGACTGCCAGGCCATTGATTCCACCGCCGCGCGGGCGATATGGGCCGCCGTTGTGCCACGGGTGATCCCGAAAATGCCGCCACGCGCATGCGGGTCCCAATGAGGCGCACCCAGCCCCGTGAAGGCGGGCACCACATACACCCCACCCGCATCGGGCACGCTGGCGGCCAGCGCCTCCACATCCTCTGATTTACGAATGATTCCCAGCCCGTCACGCAGCCACTGCACCACGGCACCCGCCACAAAGACCGCGCCCTCCAGGCAGTAGGTGGTTTTGCCAGCCACCCGCCAGCCCACGGTGGTGAGCAGGTTGTTGGTACTAGGTACAGGCCTGGCGCCGGTGTTGAGGAGCAGGAAACAGCCAGTGCCATAGGTGTTTTTGGCACTACCTGGCTCAAAGCAGGCCTGGCCGAAAGTAGCAGCTTGCTGATCACCGGCTATACCGGCAATGGCCACCGGTGCCCCCAGCATATCGGCATCGGTCTGGCCGGCGACACCGCTGGAATCGACCACCCCGGGCAGCATGGCCCTGGGAACATTCAATATTTTCAGAATCTCTTCATCCCAATCCAGCCTGTGGATGTCATACATCAGCGTGCGGCTGGCATTGGAGGGATCGGTGATATGGAGACGCCCGCCCGTGAGCTTCCAGATCAGCCAGGTATCAACCGTGCCGAAGAGGATTTCGCCGCGCTCCGCCCGCTCCCGCAAGCCGGGTATGGTTTCCAGCAGATGCACCACTTTGGTCCCGGAAAAATAGGCGTCCAGCACCAGACCGGTCCGCTGGCGCAGCAACCCCTCATGCCCCGCGGCGCGCAGGCGATCGCACACCGGCGAGCTGACCCGGCTTTGCCAAACGATGGCATTGGCCACGGGGCGCCCCGTGGCCTTTTCCCACAGGATGGTTGTCTCACGCTGATTGGTGACCCCCAGCGAGCCGATCTTCTCCGCGGACAGTCCGGCACGGGCCAACGCCTCGCGGGCGCAGGCCAGTTGGGTTTGCCAGATCTCCTCGGGATCGTGTTCCACATCACCCGGGGCAGGATAGATCTGCGGCAGCTCACGCTGGGCCATCGACAGGGCCCGGCCATCAGCACCAAAAACAATCGCCCGACTGGAAGTGGTACCCTGATCGAGTGCCAGAATGGGTTTGCCTTGCAACATGAAAAATTCCCCCGGGTCGGCTATTCGAGTGGATCCGGCGCGATTATAACCCCTCGGAACCCCGGAGTGGTGAATCGGCTAGCCATAACGCCCAGGACGCAGGAGTTCGATACCGATCCCCGGCTTTTCCCCATCCAGTAACTGGCCAACAAGGCTACCCGTGACTGGCCCCAGGCTCAGGCCCATCATGGCATGGCCGGTGGCGATGACCAGATTGGGGATTTTCTCACTGCGCCCCAGATAGGGCAGACCATCCGGCGAGCAGGGCCGCAGACCATGCCAGGGCTCGATACCAGTGAAATCCGCTTCATTGAAACAGGGATAATACTGGCAAAAAGACCGGACAATACCCCGCACCCGGGCCGGGGCGATTGCCTCGCTCATCCCGGAAAGCTCCATGGTGCCGCCAACGCGGAGCCTGCCGCCCATGGGGGTGACAGCCACGCGGGCCTCGGTGAGGATGGAGCAAATGCCCGGCAACTGCCTGGGATCAGGTAATGTGAGGCTGTAGCCCTTTCCGGCTTGCATGGGAATCTTCAGCCCCAGCTCGCGGGCCAGCTGTGGCGACCATGAGCCGGCCGCCAACACCACCTGATCCGCTCTGAATTCAGCATGGTTAGAGCGGGCACCGCTCAGGTTCTTGCCATCGCGCAGCAAGCCGGTGATGTCGGTATTGAACAGGAGCTTCGCCCCACCAGCCTGCAACGACGCCTCCAGACCGGCCATCAGGCGCGAAGGGTCGAGGTGGCAATCGCGGGGGTAGAAAACAGCCCCCTCAATGCTCAGGGTGGCGGCGGGATCCATCGCCTGGGCGGCTGTGGCATCGAGCACCCTGGCCGGCACCCCCAGCTCGTTGGCACGGGCGGCGGCCTGCGCCTCCTCCTCCAGACCATGGGCGGTGCGGCACAGCATCAGCAGGCCTTTGGTCTGCAGGCCAAAATCACCCGGTCCGGCAGCGGGATACGCCGCCCACTCTTCATAAATGGCCCGGCTAGCCAGATTGAGATCCCGCAACACCGGTGCGGCAGCCCGCACCCGGGCGGCTGTGGAAGCCCGCCAAAAGCGCCAGCTCCAGCCCGCCAGGGCCAGCGACAAGCGCGGGCGTATATAGAAAGGCGACTCCGGGTTCCACATCCATTTCAGGCCTTGCCATACCGCGCCTGGAGCGGCCAGTGGCACGAAATGGCTGGGAACCACCATACCGGCGTTGCCAAAGGAGCAACCAGCCCGGGGTGAGCCGCCACGGTCCACCACCGTGACCTCGAAACCCCGCCGCATGGCGTGCCAGGCTGCTGACAGGCCAATAATTCCCCCGCCCAGAATCAATACGCGCTTTTTCATGGGTCCGCCTGGACTGAAAACTGATGTGCCATACCCCGGCTGTGAGTCACTCGGGCCGGATACCCCAGCAGAACGGATCGCGTGCATCCACCAGCAGTGTGGCCTCCGCGATCACATGGGCTGTCCCCGTCACGGTGGGGATGATTGGCCCATTCCCCGCGGATCCGCTTTCGAAGGCATAACTACCGATAAACCGGGTACCCAAAATGCTTTCCTGCACCCAGTTTTGGCCCGGCGCGATCTTCCCATCAGCCGCCAGACAGGCCAGCTTGGCGCTGGTGCCGGTGCCGCAGGGCGACCGATCGTAGGCCAGTCCGGGGCAAAGAACAAAGTTGCGGGCGTCGGATCCCGGGGCCCCCGGTCCGATCAGCTCCACATGGTCCACCTCCGGATATCCTGCTGCATTCACCGCTTTGCGAATCCGTGTGGCCAGGTCGGTCAGCTCAGCGACACGGGGCAGCGTCAGGCGCTGGCCGTGGTCTTCCACCAGGTAGAACCAGTTGCCTCCCCAGGCAATATCACCCGTCACTTCACCATGGCCTGGCACCTGCACAGCCACCGCGTGGTGGGCTCGCCAACTGGGCACATTGCGCACCGCCACACTGCCATCGAACAACAGGGTGGCCTCCACCACTCCCACAGGCGTTTCTATCCGGTGGACTCCTGGCCCCAACTGGCCCAGATAGGCCAGAGTCACCACCAGACCGATGGTGCCATGACCGCACATTCCCAGAAAGCCCACATTGTTGAAAAAAATGACACCCACCGAGCAGGTAGGGTCGCAGGGCTGGCACAGGAGAGCGCCCACCAGCACATCGCTGCCGCGCGGTTCGTTGACCACCGCCGAACGGAAACTGTCATGCCGGTCACGCAGAAGGACCATCCGGCGGTCAAGTGGGCCATTTCCCAGGTCTGGGCCGCCATCAAGCACCACACGGGTGGGTTCACCCCCGGTGTGGGAATCGACCACGCGGATCCTCTGGATGGCGCTATTGCTCATACCCTGCCTCCGCCTGGTGATCCACTCAAAGCCTGGGGCGTTCGGCAATCCCTTTGTGGATCGTCGCCAGCACAGCCTCGCGCTCAGCACCTGCCAGAATCAGACGCGGTTCGCGCACCCATTCGGTTCCCAGGCCCACCTCTTGCACCGCCAGCTTGATGTACTGCACGAACTTGATATGCGTGTCGAGCTTCAACAGGGGATAGAACCAGAGATACATGGCCCGCGCCTCGTCCCAGCGCCCCTGGCGGGTCAGCTCCCAGAAATGCTGGTTTTCTTTGGGGAAGGCGATACCAGAACCGGCCACCCAGCCATCGATACCCAGTACCGCCGCCTGCAAAATAAGGTCATCGACACCCACGAAGATCTGGTAACGGTCTCCCACCTCGATGCGGAGTTCGGTGACCCGTCGGGTGTTGGCGGAACTCTCCTTCAGGGCGACCAGATTCTTGATATCTGACAGTCTGGCGAACTGGGCGGGAGTGATGTCCACCGTATAGCCGACCGGATTGTTGTAGAGCATCCACGGCAGGCTGGTTGCGGCCGCCACGCGACGAAAATGGTTCTCGGCTTCGCGAGAATCGGACTTGTAAACCATGGCTGGCATTACCATGTAGCCGGAAGCGCCCAGCCTTTCGCCATCGGCAACATAACGGCAGGCAGCCAGGGTGCTGGTTTCGGCCACCCCGCTGAGCACTGGCAAACGGCCCTTGGCAACCTCGATGGCGCGTTTGAGAACAGTGCGCTTCTCTTCCGGATCGAGCGACTGGTTCTCGCCCAGCGACCCGCAAACAATCAGGCCCGTCACCCCCGAATCGATCAGGGCCTCGAGATGCCTGGAAAAACCATCGAGATCCAGCGACAGATCCTTGTGGAACTGGGTGGTGACGGCGGGAAAAACTCCCTGCCATTTTTTTGCCTGCGCCATGATTGACTTGCTCCCCTGTTCCAGGACGGATGACCAGTACCTCTATTTGTTTTACGGGATGCGGCCAAGCCTGTCTTGTTCCCAAACCGGGCTTTTCGGTGCATTTGCTGCAAACCTGGCCCGGATGATGTTGGTCGGCGAACCCGTGTGGTAGCATCGTCAGTCATGAGCCGCACTTTGAATCATGGCCTGGCTGCCACTGACCTGCTGGCCAGACTGGCCGATCCCTTCACGGGCGAGGCGCTATTCGATTGCCTGGCCGACATGGTTTATTTTCTGAAGGATGCCACCGGTCGGTACCTGGTGGTCAACCAGACCATGGTCAACCGATGCCGGCTGGAACGCAAGGACCAGTTGCTGGGCCTCACCGCCGCCGAGGTCTTCCCCGGGCCCCGGGGCGAAGCCTACCTGGCGCAGGACTTGCAGTTGGTCCGTACCGGCCTGCCCCTGGTGAATGCGCTGGAGTTGCACGCCTACCCGGCTGGAGACTCGGGCTGGTGCCTCACCACCAAGCTGCCATTATCGGGAAAAGCAGGGGCTTGCGTCGGGCTTGTGGGGTTCTCGCGCGACCTGCACCCTCCCGACGAGAAGGCCGAGGCGTGGAGCCAGCTGGCCCGCGCCATCGATCAGGCCCGGGCATCCCTCGACCAACCCTGGCCCCTTGCCAGGCTGGCTGCCGAGGGTGGACTCACCTCTTATCAGATGGACCACCGGGTGCGGCAGGTTTTCCATCTCACCCCGGGGCAATTGCTGCTCAAATTCCGCATGGACCAGGCCACCCAGCAGCTACGCCATACCTCCAGCCCCATCGCCACCGTCGCCCTCAATTGCGGGTATTCTGACCAGAGTGCGTTCACCCGGCAATTCCGCCGAACACTGGGCATGTCACCGGGTGAATACCGCCGCTTCCATCGCCCTCCCGTGGAATAAGCCATCATGCAAGCCTGTCTGGCGATCCTTTTGTCCGGTCTAGCCCAGCAGGGCCCCGATTGGGAGCTGGTGAATCGCCGCGCCGACTGGCAGCCGCGCGATTCCCAGGGCGAGGTGGTTTTCAAAAACCGGCTATGGATACTGGGCGGGTGGTTTGACTCGTTCTCGCCAGCCCCCCGCGATGTCTGGAGTTCCCCCGACGGCAAGCGCTGGGAGCGTGCCACAGCCCAGGCACCCTGGCATCATGCCGATTTGCCCATGACAGCAGTTTTCCAGGGGAAAATGTGGCTGCTGGGAGGCTGGGCCGATGGTCGCCTGAAGACCCATTCTGCCAGCGCGCAGGTCTGGAACAGCGACAACGGCGCCGACTGGAAACAGGTCACCGACAAAGCCGGCTGGTCACCCCGCCTGGCTTCCGGTGTGACGGTCCATGATGGCAGGCTCTGGATCATCGGCGGTACCGAAAACTACTATTTTGGCACCGAAAAAAGCGTCAAAAACGATGTTTGGTGTTCAGCCGATGGCAAAACATGGACCTGTGTGACCGAAAGCGCCCCCTGGAGGCCGCGTGCCTACCACCAGGTGGTCACGCACGCCGGAAAACTCTGGGTGTTGGGTGGCGGCAATTACCAGCCAGGCTACCAGGCATTCAACGATGTCTGGTATTCCGAAAACGGCAAAGACTGGACCTGTGTCGCCGAAAACGCCCCGTGGCACCCCCGCCTATGGTTCTCGGCGGTGACCCACCGTGACCACCTGTGGTTAATTGGCGGCTGGTCGAACAATCCCGCCAAAAACTGGGGCGATGTCTGGTTTTCCAGGGATGGAAAAACCTGGAAAGAACTAAAAACCACCACCCGCCCGAAAGAGCGCCACGAGCACTCCGCGCTAGTCCACCAGGACCGGATCTGGCTTTTGGGTGGCCATGCCCAGCCCTTGTGTAGCGAGGTGTGGGCCCTGAAGTTGCCAACTGACTGGCGAGGTGAGCCATAAGAAGCGGCTGGCACCTCCAAAGGCCACGGCAAACCAGGCGGGCTGATGGTCCCCTCCGCATGGCTGGCCGGGACTCCCACTATCCCGGGGGGATGTGCCACCGGCTACATGCATTCATGCGGAGCGAGGCACTAGGGGGGCAGACATTAAAAAAAACCGGACCCGGATTTTGGCCGGGCCCGGCTGGGAACGACTTCCCTCCCAAGGGGAGTCACACCTAGAGACAATCGACCCGCTCCAGCGGTTCGCATTTCTTTCAGAAAAAAGCCGGGGCAGCAGGGGCATCACCTGCCCTCCGCTGCCCCGGCTATGGGGTAAACCGTTCAGGAGTCTGGTTTTACCCTAACGGACACCGCCGAAAAAGCTTCCGCCCCCAGGAGGGCCGGGCCTGGTTGCGGCTCAGGACTTGATGCCAGCCGCCTCGCGCAGCACCTGGGCCTTGTCGGTTTTTTCCCAATTGAAAGTTTCCAGCTCGCGGCCAAAGTGGCCATGCGCCGCAGTCTGCAGATAGATGGGCCGACGCAGGTTCAGGGTCTCGATGATACCGGCCGGGGTGAGCTTGAAGTTCTCTTTCACCAGCCTGGAGATCTGCCCATCGGACAGGCCATGCTTCGCCGAGCCAAAAGTGGAGACGAAGATATTGATGGGATCCGGGTAACCGATCGCGTAGGAAACCTGCACCTCGCACTGCCCAGCCAGCCCGGCCTTGACCACATTCTTGGCAATGTAGCGGCACATGTAGGCTGCCGAGCGATCCACCTTCGTCGGATCCTTGCCGGAGAATGCGCCACCACCATGGCGACCGCGACCGCCGTAAGTATCGACAATGATCTTGCGACCAGTCAGGCCACAGTCACCGTGGGGCCCGCCTTCGAGGAAGATTCCCGTGGGGTTGATGTGGCAGTGGATATGGCCATCGGCCAGGGGTGCAGTCTCTCCCACCGGCACCAGGTTGATGTTGCCCTTGCCCTCCACCAGATCGGGCCTTTCGGCCATCAGAGTGGGAAGGATGAGCCTGTCGATGATGGTCCGCCGGGCCTCGTCGGAGAAGAACTTCTGGCCGAACCGGGTGACTATAACACTTTCATCGTGCTGGGTGGAAAGCACCACGGTGTGGATCCGGTGCGGCGTGCCATCGGCGTTGTATTCGACTGTGACCTGGCTTTTGGCATCGGGACGGACAAAAGGCAGCTGCTTGTTGCGACGCATCATGGCGTGGTTTTCCACCAGACGGTGCGCCAGGAAGATCGGCAGGGGCATAAGGCTACGCGTTTCATCGCAAGCAAAGCCAAACATCATGCCCTGGTCACCGGCGCCGCCTGAATCGACCCCCACGGAAATGTCCTGCGATTGAGAATGCAGGTTGCACTCCACCTGACAAGTGTCGGCCGCAAAGCCAATGCCTGGATCGATATAGCCGATATCGCGGATGGTGTCGCGGACCAACTTGTCGACGATGGCCCGGTTGAGGGGCGCGCCGGTGGTAATCTCACCAGAAATCACCGCGAGATCAGTCGTGACCATGGTTTCGCAAGCCACCCGGCTATGCGGATCATGCTTGAGGCAGTGGTCAAGCACGGCGTCGCTAATCTGGTCAGCCACTTTGTCGGGATGGCCCATGGAAACCGATTCGCTGGTGAACAAGTAACGATCACTCACGGAAAACTCCTCAAACCTGATGGAACCAGGAGATCAAACCCCTACCGCGGGCAGGCTTGTCATTCTGTATACTTCAACCCTTATGAATTTAGTGAATCCCCTGAAAAATTGCCACCCGTCCAGACCTGATGGAAGGATTCAATGCAGCCTCCCCTGATCCTGATCAGCGCCGTCGGCCTCACGCGCCGGCTGCTCCCTCATGCCCCCCGCCTCCACGCACTGGCCCAGGCCAACTGGGTTCGCGGCCAGATTGAGCCTTTCCCGGCAGTCACCTGCACCGCTCAGGCCACCTTGCTGACGGGCAAAACACCTCAGGAACACGGCATTGTTGGCAATGGCTGGCTCTTCCGGGATACCCGGGAGGTGCGCTTTTGGCAACAATCGTACGACCTCATCCAGACCCCCTCGCTGGCCGGGATCCTGAAAAATCGCCGACCCGGCTTGAAAACCGCCAACCTGTTCTGGTGGTTCAACCAGGGTGCCCCATTTGATCTCTCGGTCACCCCAAAACCGTATTACGGAGCCAATGGCGACAAGCGGTTTGGAATTGATGGTAATCCCCGCTCGTTGCCTAGCCGGCTGGAAAGGGAGTTGGGTCCGTTCCCCTTCCGATCGTTCTGGGGTCCGGGGGCAGGGTTGCCCTGCACCGCCTGGATCGCCCAAGCTGCTGCCAGCGTGCTGCAAACCGATCATCCGGACCTGCTGCTAGCCTACCTGCCGCACCTGGATTACGAACCCCAGAGGAAAGGCCCCCTGGCATCGGGTCTGCCAGCCCTGGTACGGCAACTGGACGAAGCGGCCGCTCCTTTACTGGATGCGGCGAAGCAAGTGGGTGCCCGGGTTTGGGTCGTGGGCGAGTATGGACACTGCGAGGTGGATCAGCCCATTTTCCTCAACCGGGTTCTCAGGCGGGCAGGCTTGCTGGAAGTGCGTGATGGCCCCTTTGGGGAACAGCTCGATACCTTTGGCTCGCGCGCTTTCGCTGTCGCCGATCACCAGGTGGCGCATGTGTCGGTTCGTGATGCGACTGACAGGGTAAGGGTGCGGGAACTGCTTGAAAATACTGCAGGCGTGGGCCGGGTACTGATGGGGGACGCGCGGGAAGAAGCCGGATTGAACCATGCGCGCTCGGGGGAACTGGTGGTGCTTGCCCAGGCGGGTGCCTGGTTCGCCTATCCTTTTTGGCTGGATGATACCCGGGCACCCGATTATGCCCGCACAGTGGATATCCACCGCAAGCCTGGCTACGACCCTTGTGAACTGTTTGTTGATCCTCGATTGCTATGGCCCACCGGACGGATTTTGCGTCGCCTTCTGGCTAAAAAACTGGGATTTCGCACCTTGTTTGATGTGATTCCGCTGGATGCAGGTCTGGTGAAGGGCAGTCATGGCCTACCCGCCAGCGATCCCCTCGACAGACCTGTCTGGATCGGCACGGGTCCGGCTCCATCGACCACAGATCAGCCAATGACAGCGTTTCTGGAGCCACTATTGGCTGAATTGGGGGCCGCAACCTGCAATCAGCCACCCACCTGACCGCTAAAATCCCTGGCGGATCATCGTAGCGATCAGAGCCGTCGCTTAGAACCATTGCCAGCGGTGGATGCATGGGGTTTTGTGGCTGGCCCCTGCAGACTTGGCGACCGAAGAAGCCTTCGCCTGATCAAAAAATGGCTCAGTGCAGGGGTTTCCGAGAACGGTAAATGGTCGCGAACCATAGTGGGAACGCCCCAGGGAGCGGTGAGTTCACCACTTCTGGCAAATGTGTTCCTGCACCATGTTCTTGATTTGTGGGCCCAACACTGGCGAATCAAAAACGCCGATGGAGAAATCATTATCGTGCGTTATGCCGACGATTTCATTTTGGGATTCCAGTACCGCAACGAAGCCGAAAGGTTCCTCAAAGAACTGAAGGAACTTCTCAACAAATTCGGTTTGGCATTGCATCCCGACAAAACTAGATTGATCGGGTTTCGGCAGTTCGCAGCCGGAAATCGCGCCAATCGAGGGGAAAGTAGCCTGAAACTTTCGACTTTCTGGGTTTCAAGCACATTTGCGGCAGGAAACGCCTGAGTCGCAAATTCCATGACGGGCTGCTACCCGACCAATGGGCCCTGGCCAATCCCGACAAGGTCCTTCTCAACCGTGACCACGAGAACCGCCAGGCCCAAGAACGGAAAAACAAAAAACGAATGTCCCGTCGGGCCGCCACCGCCTGAAAGGGTCATTGGGGGCTGGTT
>QWOS01000082.1 GCA_003669555.1 Planctomycetota bacterium | reverse complement strand
GTACTAGCCCGCCATCTCGGTGTCAGCCGGGCAAGGGTGACACAGGTACTTGGGCGGCTTCGAGAGCATTCGGTGAAATAACCTGAGCTTGTTTTCCGTTCCCAGGCCATTGGTGACACTCCCCAGTCATATCCGAAAACGGTTGCGTTTCGTCGATTTACGGATATAAAGGGGGAATGAGCAGTATCCAGGATTTTGTCGATTCCCAGCTCGCCCGAGGGCGAGCGTACTTTGCCAAACCGGCCGCCCTGGCTGAGGTTCGACAAACGCCGCAGGCGTTCCAGGCGGCCATCGCGAGGTTGGCGAAGAAGGGTAGACTCGTATCCCCGCGAAGGGGATTTTACCTGATTATCAGGCCAGAAGATCGGTTACTTGGTGCCCCCGATCCCTCGCGCTGGATCGATCCATTGATGAAGCATCTGGGGCAGGATTACCGAATCTCCTTGTTGCGTGCCGGTGCTTTTCACGGATCGTCCCATCAAGCGGCAATGGTCTTTCAGGTCATTACCTCACGGCAACTTCCGAAACTTGAAATCGGGAGGCAGCGGGTCGATTTTCTGTACCAGACGCCCGCTGCCTTTACTGAAACGAACCGCTCTGAGTGGCTCTCGCAATTAAAAACGGATGCGGGATACGCCAAGATTGCGGGGGTGGAATTGACGCTGCTTGACATCTGCCGTTATTTCCATCGGGCAGCGGGAATCAACGGTGCCGCGCAGGCCGTTCATGATCTGGGCAAGAAAGCCGATTCCCGCATCCTCGCCAAGGTTGCCAGTGCCTACGAAAATTCGGTGGTCAGACGACTTGGCTACCTCTTAGAGCGGTTTGGGTATATCCGTCAGGCCGACGCACTTCGACCCTTTGCTGAAAAAGCGAAGTCATTCAAGGCACTCGATCCGGCATCCAAACCCATCGTTGCCGAGTTGAGGTCGCGGGAGGAGAAAAGTCCAGGCTGGAAGCTCGCCATCAATGTGCCAGTAGAGATAGACCTTTGATACCCATCGCACACTTGCGGGAATGGACCGCGCATGCTCCCTGGCCCGATCTCAGGCAAGTGGAACAGGACCTAATCATCAGCCGTGCACTATGCGATTTGTTCAACAGCGAGCAACTGCAAGGCAAGATCGCGTTTCGTGGCGGCACGGCCATTCACAAGCTCTTGTTCGGTAAGCCGCTGCGCTATTCGGAAGACATCGATCTGGTTCAGACACAGGCGGAACCCATCGGCAAGATAATTGATGGTGTACGCGCTGCGCTCCCGTGGCTCGGGAAATGCAATCGTGAGCAGGTCACTCACTCGATGCACCTGGTATTCAAGTTCATCCCGGAAGATGGCAGCGGCAATCCACTCAAGCTCAAGGTGGAAATCAACACGCGCGAGCATCAACATCTCTACGGACTGAAAACCTATCCGTTCGAGGTCAACAACGAGTGGCATCAGGCAAAGTCGCAGCTTATCGCATTTGAGCCGGAGGAACTCTTTGGAACCAAGCTGCGCGCGCTGCTTCAGCGGCACAAGAATCGGGATCTGTTCGACCTGAACGAAGGATTGTTCCAACTCGGCCTCGACTGTGATCGGGTCGTTACGTGCTTCCAGCATTACCTTGCGCTGGAGGAGCATCCCATCAGCCGGGCGAACGCGGAAGAACGAATGCTCAAGAAACTCAATCAAAGCCTCACGGAAGACATCGCCCCTTTGCTTCCTGCCGGCGTAACCTTCACAGACGCTGACGCCATCACCGCTTTTGGCCGGGTATGGGGCGAGCTAATCAGCCGTATTCCAGGTGAGCCCTGGAAGTCTTCTGATGCCGTGATCGCGGCGATTCGTAAAGAGAAAATCCCTGCTCTGCTAAACGGTATTCACGATGAAACATTGAATAGCTAGTCGGTTGACAATGGCGAAATAGCGGCACGGCTTCAAGTCGTGGATCGGTTATCCTAAAGTTTGCGGTTCCCTTTTCCCAGGTGCGATGCGGAGATCGGCAAATTGCGAAAGGCAAATACTGTCGATGAGACGCGGTCCCTGAATGCGGCCATGCCTCAGACTGGTGGTGTTTCTCTGACTGAGGCGTCAGCCGATCCGTCGGCACCTTCCCCGTCTGCGTGGTTTGCTGTTCAATCGCGTCAATGGCGCACGACGCCCCACTTGCTGTGGCTAAAGCGATGGACTCGGTTGCCGCCGTGCGGACGATTCTCCTGTCCGAAACTAGAAGCGAGCTAACAGGCGAACAGGAAGTTGCACCTCCCCCAAGAAAAGTAGACAGGTGTTTAGGTATTACGCAGCTTTTTCCCAGGCAACGGGTGTCTGGTATCCCGGTGGTGAACGAAGCCTCTGGTTGATGTGGAAGAGCTCCGCAGGCTCCAGCAGGTTGGCTACCACAGGTTGATGCGTGGCTGGGATATTCCCTGAATGTCGCCTGGAAACAGTACCTGCAAATCGTTCACGCGGATGACTCGGTGGCTACCGGAGCGTTTCGGAATGTGATGGCTCTCGCTGCAGAAAAAGCCCCAAGGCCCTGGGGGCCAAAAAGCCGATGTCCAACAGGGGCTGTTTATTCGCCAACGAATTGAAAAGTCCTTCGCTCAAGTGGCTCGACACCTGGTGACCCCGGGAGCTCCAGGTGGCAAACCTGTGGCAAGGATTTCGCCGCAAGTGGCCAGGAAAACGACCAGGCAAGCACCTGCAATACGCCGCAAGCGCCGACACAAGATCATGAAACTCAAGGATTTGTGCGGGATATTGTAGGAGATTGCAGTCTATTACAGAAGCTGAAGCTCCCCGAGGCGGTCTCAACTCGATTCAGGGTTCGTCGAGCGAGGAACCTTGCAGCTAAAGAGGTTACATCGAGCGGCCGTTATTGCGCCTTCCCCTGGGATGCCCCTTTCAACAAGAAACCAAAGCAAGCCCTCAAACAAGTCCGCAACCCGCTGAGACTTGCCCATCATTACCAGGCACCATTCGACACCGGCAAGTTCGAGAACCGGGCGGTACTAGCCCGCCATCTCGGTGTCAGCCGGGCAAGGGTGACACAGGTACTTGGGCGGCTTCGAGAGCATTCGGTGAAATAACCTGAGCTTGTTTTCCGTTCCCAGGCCATTGGTGACACTCCCCAGTCATATCCGAAAAAGGACGTGGCGGTCGTCGGGGTAGGGTAGGATCAAGGATTCGATCAGGTCTTCATACTCGGTCACGAGGCAGTCAGGGATTGCATCGTTCATCAGCGACCGGGTGCGTGCTAAGCGTTCGGGGGACAATTCCGGGTTGTCTTTCAGGACGCTGCGTACCCATTCGTCGTGGATCGCGTCCGTCCACCGCGCCCGCACCAACCCGGCGAGCGCGAGACGCATGAACAGATCGCGGAGCGGTGCCGGGTACAGGACGTTGGCGTCGTAGACGGCCGTGACCCGGTGATCCATCAGTAGCCCATCCCCAACTCCTGGGCCTCGGCGGTGAGTTGATCGAGGATTTTCGCTCGGGCGTCGTCGTCCTTGCGCTTGTACGCCATCAGGTCGTCGAATCGGACGCGGCGGTACTTGCCGACGGCGCGGGAGGGGATTTTGCCTTCGTCGAGCAGCTTGACAACGTAGGGCCGGGACACGTTCAGGATGTCAGCGGCCTGCTGGGTGGTGAGTTCGGCGTGGGTTGGGACCAGGGTGACAGAGTGGCCCTGCGACATCTCGGTCAGCAGGTGCAAGAATAGCCGCAGGGCGGATGTCGGCACGGAGACCGTCTCGCCCTCCCCGTCGTCTACGAACCGAATGCAAGCGCTTGTCCGCCGGTTCAGCTTGCGGGTGGCTAGTAGGCGGCTCGATTCGCGCGCGAGGACTGCGTCGGCCTCGCTTGGCGCGACCGTTTCAAAGATCCCGGGGATCAGCGTGGACATGGGTTCTTTCTCTCGTTGCTTGGGTGTAGCCTACCCCGATATCGAAGCGGACGCAATACTCGAAACACTCGAAACGGCACCACCCGCTTTGCCGGTGGTTGAATTTTTGAGGTTTTTCGGCGTATTTCCCCCCTGCTTACTGGTTCACCGTCGCCGTCGAAGTGTTTCGTCGCGGGGGTTTTCTTCCGCCGTTCTGCCTTCCGCTACGGCGGGCTTTGCCCTTCGCCTTCGGCCTTCTGCTCGCGTTCGCGGCGGATGCGTTCGGCAAAGCTCGTACTCGCCGGCTGCTGATCTTGATCTTGGGGAAGTCCATGTCCGAGATCGCCCGTCGGCAGGCACCCGTGGAGCGAGTCAGCGAAGACGCCCGGTCCTTTCTGGAAACCTGGCAGGACATCGGAGAGTTGCTGTCGTCGGCCACGCCGGAGAAGCGAATCCTCCAGCACTACATCGAGATGGTCGAACTCGGCCGGACCGACCCGGAAAAGCGGACCGGCACCTACTCCATGCGGCTGTTCCCGGAAGTGCGGCCAGACCGGGGCTTCGATTTCGGCGGCGATCACGGTCCAGACGACTCAACTCCAAGCCCGGAAAAGACAAACGGAACCATCCCCGCAAGCGAGAATGGCTCCGCTGTTGTTAACCCAGGACGGTTTGGTTCGCATAACCGTCCAGAAAGCTCCCCGACTAGGACTCGAACCTAGGACATGCGAGTTAACAGCTCGCCGCTCTACCAACTGAGCTATCGGGGAATCTGGTCGCTTTGAGGCGACAGAACTTCTGTACTATGCTCAAGAAAATGCCCGGGGGCAAGGCCAGCTTGGCCACGGGATTCGCAGGTTATGATTTCTGATGCAAGTACTAGCGCTGGCTAGCTTTGCGAAGCGTGGGCAAACGGCGTGTCTGGGAGGTGGCCACCTCCTGTTTCAGGATCTCCACCCCCTTTTCCAGCTGTCTGTCCACGCCCTGGGCCCGGTCCTGCGGTTCGGGCCAGAGCAGCACATCCGGTTCGGCGCCGTTCATTTCCATGTCTTCGCCTGTGGTGGTCAGGTACCAGCCCCGGGCCGGCAGCCGTAAAAAGCCCATATCCATGATGCCCGTTCCCCCAGTGCTGATCACCCCGCCCGCGGTTGTCACACCCACCAGCTTGCCCCGCTTCAGCGTTTTGATGGCATGGCTGAAAATTTCGGCATTGGAAAAACTGTTTTGATTGCAAAGGACCACAATTGGCTTGCTCCATGTAGCAAAAATCTTGCGATCTTGCGGGTAACCTGGCACGCTGCTGCCTCGGGGTATCGTCACGGCGTGTTCTGGCTGGGTGAGCGCAGTCAGTAGCAGATCGGCTGTGCTACCCCCGCCATTTTCACGGACATCGATGATGAGGCCCTGCTTGCCTGTGCCAGCATCGTACAAGGCCTCCTCAAACTTTTCGAAGCTGGCCTGATCCATGGCTTCGATGTGCAGGTAGCCCAGCGTGCCAGCAGACATCTGGTCCACTTTTAGCCGGTTGGCTGTAATCCACAACGGATAGAGCAGCGGGCGAGCCTGGGCGTAGGTGATGGGCCGGAGCATGACCGCACGCTCTTTTCCCTGAATATCTAGTACGGTTAGGCGGATATCGGAATTGGGTGCGACTGTCAGCAGACCGGCAGGGTCAATCCCTGGTGTGACCCGCTGGCCATCCACCGCCGTCACCACTTCGCCTACCTTCAGGCCATGCCTTTTATGGGCGGCGGGACCGCCGGGCAGCACCGCGCGGATCTGCCAGCCTGGGCCGGGGAATTTTTCCTCAAAGAGCATGCCGGTGTGCATTGTGGTGCGGCTCCATTTGGTGGAGGGGGGCGCCTCTGGAACAACGGGTGCTGGAGCACCACGACGGGCTGGAGCCGAACCGCCGGTGAGCGAGAAAGCCAGGTGCGAGCCGTTCAGTTCGCCCAGCATCAGGTTGATCACGACGGCAAGCGTTTCCGGGTCCGGGGCGGTGGCGGCCATGGGGAGGTATTTCTCCCTCACCTTGGCCCAGTCACGGTTGTTGAGCCGTTCGTCGTACCAGTTGTCCCGCATGGTGCGCCAGCAAAGATCGAAGACCGCGGCGTGCCTGGAGGGCAGATTGAGCTCTTGCTGCGCGCTGAACCGGTAGGTGGTACCGGCGGGTTCTCCACCAGCCGGAGGGGAGGCGACAGTTGGCGGGGCACCGCGCTGGCGGGGCGGCGTCGGGGTGGCCGGGCTGCTGGGGGCGGGGGTGGCTCCTCCCGGAGTGAAGCTGGCGGGCACGCCGCTGGCCAGCCAGACCACGGTGTTGTTCTTTAGCCAGCGGGGGTTGGTGCCAGTGCCGGCCTGGAGTGGCTTGGGGGTGAGGCTGTCGGGGAATTCAACGGAGTAGGTGCCGCGGGTGCCGCTGACGGTGCCTGTGAAACCGAGTTTTTTGCCATCAGGCGACCAGAACAGGCTGGACTCCGCCGAGTCGGCAATCCTGATCGTGCGCAACCGCTCCTGCATGCGCTCAAAGTCGATCAGCACCGCCGGCACAGCCGGTTTAGTGGTGGGACCTGGCTCGGCAGGTTTGGCGGGCTCGCCCATGGGGCGGGCCCCGGCTGGAGGGGTGGCGCGGGCAGTTGTCCGGCGGCCCTTCATTTTTTCCAGAGCCTTTTCCAGCGACCGCTCACGGCTGGAGATCTCATCATCCTCGGCGCGCAGGAAGAGATAATGAATATCGACCTCGTCGCCAGATCGTCGGCCGGTGAAGGCCAGGATTTTGCCATCAGGGCTCCAGACGGGATCGCTCTCGTTATCAGGATGCCGGCTGACATTGAAAGCAGGCCGCGAACCATCAAGTGGCAGGATGTGTATATCGCTGTTGAAGTCGGCATCCTGACGGGAATAGGCCAGCCATTTGCCATCGGGTGACCAGTCGAAGTCGGGGGCGGAGAAACCCGCTGACAGCACCTTGCCATTTTTGCCATCGGGATCGATCACCGCCAAATCGCCCCGGCCCAGCACGAGCGCCAGTTTTGAGCCATCGGGGCTGAATTGCAGTCCAGACTTGGCCCCGCCATCGCTGGTGATCGTTTGTAGCCCAAACTGGTCGTTCTGCCACCAATACCTGGAACTGTCGGCCCGGGTGGCCTGGATGATTTCGGTTTTGCCGCCAGCGTCGGAGACGAAATACAGCGAGGCATTGTCGGGCGAGAAGGTCAGGGAACGCTCCTCCTCGGGCGTGCGGGTGACCTGACGCGGTTCTTTCAGCTCGGTGTCCATCACCCAGACATCGCCGCCGGCGATGAAGGCTATTTCCAGACCGTCGGAGGTGAAGGCTGCTTGCGTGGCGGTGGAAAGAATGCGTCTCTCCACCGGGGTGCGTGGGCGGTCCACCGAGGCGGTGATGGCGATTTTCAGCGGTGGCTTGCCGGAATCGGGATTGAGGGAGTACAGGTCGAACAGATGACGGAAAACCAGCGTGGAACCATCGGCCGAGAGGGTGGGTTGCACCACCGAATCGTCGGTGAAATGGGTGACCTGCCTGCCGGTCCCGGTGGCCAGATCGTGGGACCAGAGATTGAAGGATCCGGATTGGCCTCCCACATAATAAAATCCCTTGCCATCCGGTTTCCACAGGGGGGACAGGGCGCCCCGTTCGCCGGCATGGAGCACAGCGGCACCTGAGGCCAGCGGAGGATTTTGCAGCAGCCGGGTGAATTGGCCGGTGCCACGGTCGTAGTTCCATAGTTGCCATGCCTGGCTGCCATGATAGCCCTTACGCCACCACTGGGCGCCCTCACGGACAAAAAGCAACCGGGCCAGGTCGGGGCTCAGGCTGCCGTCCTTGCCAGTGGCATCCAGCAGCAACTCGTCCTTGCCGCGCCGCGCCGGATCAACCAGGACCATGCGCTCGGGGCTCCGGGTCCAGTCGTGGTCGCGCACCACTTGAGCCAGCAGCTTTTTACCGTCAGCCGTCCAGCCCAGAAGCGTGTAACCACCCGTGTGGAAGGTCACCTGGCGGGCAGGGCCTCCGGCAACAGGCATGATGAAAATCTGGGGCGACCCTTCCCGGTCACTGATAAAGGCCAGGGACTTGCCATCGGGGGAGATGCGCGGGTAATCCTCTCGGGCCGGGGCGCCGGTGAGCGGCGTGGCCGAGCCGCCCGCAGTGGCAACGGACCAGATATCCCCATTCCAGGAAAAAACCATCAGCTTGCCATCGGGTGATAGCCCTGGATGGTCCACCAGGCGCAGGGCCTCCTGTCCCTGGGCTTGGGTCAGTGGCCAAGCGGCGGTGAACAGGGAAAAAGTCAAAAGCCAGGCGGAAAAGATACAGTGGTGCACGGTGATGATCCTCAAACGGGTTGGAAACAGTCGAGCCGTCGCCCGAGGGGCCAGGGGAGGCGGGCCCAGCCTGGGGGCCTGGAGAAATTTTGGGAGTATCTCAATTCTTTCGCAACCCACGGGGTTTTGCGAGGCCGTTTTCATGGTCTGGGCAAAAAAGGTATCCCAAGCCGCCAGACGATTAAGATAGCAAGTGAAATCAAATTGGCCCGCAAGAGGCAAGGCATTGCCACGCACGGCACCCGCAAGGTACATTTTTCCAAACGATTTCCCGGTTGAGGGTGGCAGGAAGCTCCCCAGGAAGTCTGACAGGTGGCACGGAAGCCCCATGCGTAATCAAAACCCGAATCATCCCGCGCCCGCCGGTCTCGATCGTCTTGGCCGCTTGAAAAACCTTGCGCAAGCCATGAGGCGAGGGGTACTCGACCGCGCTTATGCCGCTGGGATAGGACATATTGGTTCGGCGTTGTCGGTGGTGGATATTCTGGCAGTACTGTGGGGTAGCGTGTTGCGGGATGCCGGCAGCACCAAGAGCACCCGTGATCGCTTCGTGCTCTGCAAGGGACATGCCGCCCTGGCGTTGTATGCCGCCATGCGCCACACGGGCCGGATGGACCAATCCACCTTTGAAACCTATTGCCGGGAAGGCACCCACCTGGGAGTGCATCCCGAGCCCAGTCTGGAAGGGATTGATGTAGGGACTGGCTCGCTGGGGCAGGGGCTGAGTGTGGCCTGTGGCCTGGCTTGCGGGCTGCGTATGGAGCGCTCGCCGGCGCGTTGTTACGCGCTGTTGAGCGATGCGGAATGCAACGAGGGTCAGGTGTGGGAGGCTGCCCAGTTCGCAGCACACCACCGCTTGCATAATCTCACCGCCCTGATCGATGCCAATGGCACGCAGGCGATGGGCCGCACTGAACAGGTGCTCGATCTGGGGTCCCTGGCAAAAAAATGGGAAGCCTTTGGCTGGCATGCGGTGGAGGCCAACGGGCACGATCATGGCGCGCTGCTTGAGGCCCTTGAGGCACCCGGCGATGGACGGCCACGCATGATCGTGGCTCATACCGTGCTGGGGAAAGGTGTCAGCTACATGGAGGACCGGGTCGCCTGGCATTACCAGTCGATGACGGCCGAGCAGTACACCCGGGCCCTGCTGGATCTGGACTGTGACAACAGGGAGGCCGCGGCATGAGAAACGCCTTTGTCGCTGAATTGGTTGAATGTGCCCGCCGTGATCCCCGCCTGGTGTTGCTCACTGCCGATCTGGGCTGGAATGTACTGGATGCTTTCGCCCGGGAGTTTCCCGACCGCTTCCTGAATGTTGGCGTGGCCGAGCAGAACATGGCGGGTATCGCCACCGGCCTGGCTTTGGCTGGCAAACGCCCTTTCATGTATTCCATCGCCACATTCGCCACGATGCGCTGCTTTGAGCAACTGCGTAACGGCCCGGCACTGCATCACCTGCCCGTTTGCGTAGTGGGTGTGGGTGGCGGCTATGCCTATGGCAACCTGGGGCCCAGCCATTTTGCCCTCGAAGACCTGGCCGTGATGCGTTCCCTGGGCGGTCTGCGCGTGGTGGCACCTGCCGATCCGCTCCAGACCCGCACGGTGGTGCGGGCCGTGAACAGCCAGGACGGGCCGGTCTATCTCCGTTTGGGCAAGGGTGGCAATCCGGAGGTGCCTGGCTTGGCGGGCCGATTTGTCTGGGATACGCCCGAGGTGGTGCGTGAAGGTGGGGACCTGCTGATTTTGGCCACCGGCGCTGTGACCGTGGAGGCGTTGGCGGCGGCGGAGCGGTTGGCACTGAAGGGCATTCAGGCCGAGGTGGCGGTGCTGGCGCATTTGCCTCCCCAGCCGACTGACAGTCTGACCGGGTTGCTGCGAGCGCATCGCGGGGTTTTATCGGTGGAGGAAGGCGTGCTGACGGGGGGGCTGGGTGCCCTGGTGGCCCAGGCAATCAGCCAGGCGGATCTCTCTTGCCGGCTAGAGATGGCGGGCGTGCGGGGCCCCTTGGCTGGAGCGGTGGGCTCGCGGGAGCACATGCTGGCCCGTCAGGGGCTGGATGCGGATTCGTTGGCGGATTTGGCCCTGGGCTTGCCAAGGCGCAAGGGCTATGTCACCCGGCTGGAAGCGAAAGCCTGATTTTTCCCCCGGGTGGGATGCACCAAACGGTTGTTTCCGGCCAGCCCACGACCTCAGCCGGCTGGTACGATAATGTAAGTTGTGTGGGATGGTTTCACCCGTTTGGCTGATTGGGCGGGTGCGTTGTAGTCTGGAACCCTGTGTAATGCCTGCCCTGGTGCGATTGAATCCAGCTGAATGCGCCGTCCTGCTGGTGGACCTGCAGGAGAGGCTGGTTCCGGCGGTGCTGCAAGGCGAAGCCTGCGTGGTCCGTGCTGGGCTATTGGCCTGGGGTGCCCGCAAAGTGGGGATTCCGGTTCTGGCAACCGAACAGTATCCCAAGGGTCTGGGAAAAACCCTTCCGGCTCTGGCAGAGCATTTCAGCTTGCCAGCCTGGGAGAAGACCCGCTTCAGCGCGGCGCTCGAACCGGTGATCGACTGGTTGCGCCGGGATGCACGCCGTACGGTGGTGCTGGCGGGCCTGGAGACGCATATTTGCCTGACGCAAACTGCGCTCGACCTGATCGAGGCGGACTTCGCGGTGGCGGTGGTGGTGGATGCCTGCTCGGCCGGGGGCAGGGTGGACCATGAGGCGGCACTGGCCCGCCTGACGGCGGCCGGGGCTTTGCCCCTGACCACGGAAGCGGCCCTGTTCGAGTGGATGGGTGATTCAAGCCACCCGGCTTTCCGGGAGATCTCCGCCCGGGTGCGTCAGCAGCGGGAAGCTCCCGCCAGGCCTGTTGGTTGATTTTTTTGTAATCGTTTTGTAATCGCAAGGAATTCGCTATGAGTTTTACTGTTCCACCGGCTCTTGAGATTCCCCGTCGCCTGCTGCTCGGGCCAGGCCCCAGTGATGCCGATCCGCGTGTGCTCAAGAGCATGGCCGCGCCGTTACTGGGTCATATGGACCCGAAGTTCGTGGCCATCATGAACGAAGTCCAGGAGATGCTGCGCCAGGCATTCCGCACGAAAAACCGTCTCACCTTGCCGATCTCGGCCACGGGTATGGCGGGTATGGAAACCTGTCTGGTGAATCTGGTGGAGCCAGGCGACAAGGTGCTGGTTTTCAATGCCGGCTATTTCTCCAACCGCATGGTGGATGTGGCCAGCCGCGCGGGGGCTGAGGTACGCGAGGTGAAGCTGCCCTGGGGCGAGGTGTTCAGCCCCGAACGGATGCGGCAGGAGGTCGACCTTTTCCAGCCCCGTGTGGTGGGTGTGGTGCATGCCGAGACTTCCACAGGGGTGCTGCAACCACTCGACGGCCTGGGTGACCATTGCCACAAGCATGGTGCCCTGCTGGTGGCTGATACGGTCACCTCGCTGGGCTGTGTGCCCCTGGAGGTGGATGCCTGGGGTATCGATGGTGTATTCAGTTGCTCCCAAAAGGGGCTGGCGTGCCCGCCAGGCCTGTCGCCCCTGTCGTTTTCCGAGCAGGCGCTCGAGAAACTGCACAGCCGCAAGAGCAAAGTCCGAAGCTGGTATCTGGACCTGTCGCTAATCACGCAGTACTGGAACCAGGGGGCTGGGGCGCGGTCTTACCACCACACCGCTCCGATCAGCGCCAATTACGCCATCCATGAGGGGTTGCGCATCGTTTTGCAAGAAGGCCTGGAGGTACGCTTTGCCCGGCACCGCGCCAACCATCTGGCGCTCAAGGCCGGGCTTGAGGCCCTGGGATTGCGCTATGTCGCCCCTGAGGGGCACCGTTTGCCGCAGCTCAATGCGGTCTATCTACCCGCCGGGGTGGAGGATCTGCCTGTCCGCAAACGCATGCTCGAGGAGTTCGGCATCGAAATCGGGGGTGGCCTCGGCGAGTTGGCTGGGAAAATCTGGCGGATTGGCCTGATGGGCTGCAACAGCCGCCCCGATGTGGTCTACATCTGCCTGGCCACACTGGAACGCTGCCTGATCGACGCGGGTGTGAAAGCCGTCCCGGGGTCTGCGGTGGGCGCGGCGCAACTCGAGCACGCGCGGCAAGCGGGCCACTAAGGCGGCTGGAGGCCGGCCACCGGGGGAGTCATGGCTGAGAAGCTTGACGGTAAAACACTGGGGCCCTTCACGATCGTGCGCCGGCTGGGGGCCGGGGCTATGGGAGTTGTCTGGCTCGCTGATCATAACTCTGGTGTGCGCGTGGCGCTGAAAATGATGAATAGCGGGGCCGCCCTGGCCAGTGCCGATGGGCGGGCCCGTTTTGAGCGCGAAGCCAATATCCTGCGACAGCTCAAGCATCCGAATATTGTCCGGCTCTTTGGCATCGGCAAGCATGAGGGGTTGCCCTACTACGCCATGGAACGGGTTCCTGGCGAAACGCTTGCCGATCGACTCGAGCGGCGCGGCCGTCTGGCCTGGCAAGAGGTGGTGGAGCTGGTAACGCAGCTCTGCGCCGCGCTGCGGCACGCACACGATCAGGGTGTGGTGCACCGTGACCTCAAGCCCAGCAATCTGATGATCACCAAGGAAGGCGTGCTCAAACTGGCGGATTTTGGCATCGCCAAAGACCTCGATGTGACGCAACTCACCAGTGCCCACAGTGCGGTGGGCACTGCGGCCTATATGGCACCCGAGCAATGCCGTGGTGTCGCTGTCGGCCCGCAGGCCGACCTGTACGCGCTGGGGGTGGTGCTGTTCGAGTTGCTGACAGGTCGCAAGCCGTTTCAGGCCGAATCCAGCGTGGAAATGTTCCAGAAGCATCTCGGTGAAAAACCACCGCGCGCCTCATCCATCTGTCTCGATGTGCCGCATTTTTTCGACATACTGATCCTGCACCTGATGGAGAAGGATCCCGATAACCGGCCACCCAACGCCAGCGTGGTTGCAACCAGTCTGGCCCAGATTCAGGAAAAAATCAACACGCTGGAGAGTGCCGGGGTCAACGCGGCCCGCTCCCGCCGCATGGACCGCCGCACCGGGGCGATGCCTGTCGATGCCCGGGACAAGGAGGCGGCCCGGCTGCTGCGCGGTGGCAAGTCCCGTCGTCGCAAGGGGCTACCCGTTTACCGGTCTGGCTGGTTTGTCAGTTTGTTGCTCTGCGCCCTGGTGGTTGTTTGCGGCAGCGGCCTGTGGTGGCTGTTTGGCACTCCGTCCGCGGAAACGCTGGCTACCCGTGCCGAGGCCCTTCTGGCAAGTGGCACGCTCGACGATGTGGAGGCGGTGCTGAGTCTCGATGGACCGGTGCAGGCCTTTTTGGCGCATCATGAGGATGCATCGGCCGATACCCCGGTCATCAGACGCATCCGCGCCATCAATGACTGGGCCCGGACGATGGATGCCCAACGCATCTTGCGGATCCATGCGCGTACCCGGGGCAACAAACTGAAAGTGGAACCTTCCGATGCGGTCGCCGCCAAGGCCTTTGCCGCCCTCGACCGCGAGGATGAAGGCAAACTGCCCGAAGCGGCACTCGATTGGCAGGCCCTGGCGGGGCAGGGAGTGCCCTGGGGGGGAGTGGCTGCTTTCCACCTGACCGATTTTCAGAAACTGGAACTGCTGCTGGCCGAGTTTGACAAGCGCTGGCAACAGGCGCGTATCACTGGCCGGCTACCCGTCGGCTTGCCCGCCGGGCATCCTCTGGCCCGGGTTGAAGGGGAGGTGTGGCGCGGGCTGCTTGCCGAAGATTTTGGCGATAGCGCCCTGGCGTATCACCTGTTTGATGATGCCAAAAAAAAACTGGCAATGGAACATCTCGATGCCCAGTTCTTCCAGCCTGACAGGCTGGCGCGCAGGCTCTTTTTGCTATGCGCCCAAAAAACCCGCCTGAGCGCCCCGGCCGATGAACCGGAGCGCAGGCAAGGTATTTTCGACACCCTGCTTGCAAAAAACCAGACGGCGCTCACCCCGGTGGAGCGCGCCACCCTGGCGGGTCTGGCCCTGGTGTACGAGAACGAACCAGGGTTCGAGGTCCGTTCCCGGGCCATCAGAGCCCTTTTGCCGGAAGTTCACACGGATCCCTGAATAGTTTTCAGGACCATTAGTATTGGAGATTCAGCCAGCGATGAAGAGCCGACCCGCAAGCAGCGCCGCCTTTGCCCGTGCCCGAACCCTGATCCCTGGGGGCGTGAACAGCCCGGCCCGCGCCTTTGGTGCCGTTGGGGGTGAGCCCCTCTTTATCGAGCGGGGCGAGGGGCCCTGGCTCTTTGACCTCGATGGCAACCGCTACCTCGATTACATCGGTTCGTGGGGGCCACTCATCCTTGGTCACTGTCATCCGGCGGTGATTCGGGCTGTGACTGAAGCCCTGGCAAAGGGCAGCAGCTTCGGGGCACCCACCGAAGCTGAATCTCGCCTGGCGGAGCTGGTTCTGGGGGCCATCCCATCCATGGAACGGGTGCGCTTTGTCAGCAGTGGCACTGAGGCAGCCATGAGCGCGCTGCGACTGGCACGCGGTGCCACCGGGCGTGACAAGGTGGTGAAATTCGCCGGCTGTTACCACGGTCATGTCGATTCCCTGCTGGTGGCCGCCGGTTCCGCTGCCACCACCCTGGGGGTGCCGACCAGCCCGGGAGTAACCAAGGGCTGCGCCCAGGACACCATCGTCCTGCCCTATAATGACCCCCAGGCGCTGGAAGATGCCTTTCATGCCTATCCTGGCGCCATCGCCACGGTGATGGTCGAGCCGGTGGCTGGCAATATGGGGCTGGTGCCCCCATCGCCTGAGTTCCGCCTGGCCATGCGCCAACTCACCCGCCGTCATGGCGCCCTGCTCATTTATGATGAGGTAATGACCGGTTTCCGGCTGGCTCTGGGCGGCGCGCAGGAGCTGCTTGGCGACGAACCAGACCTCACCGCCCTGGGCAAGATTCTGGGAGGCGGGCTGCCGGTGGCGGCCTATGGCGGCAAGCGCGAGGTGATGGAGAAGGTGATGCCAGCCGGGCCTGTTTACCAGGCCGGCACGCTCTCGGGCAACCCGCTGGCGATGGCAGCCGGCATTGCCACCCTCACCGAACTGAAAAAGACCAACCCCTACCCCCGCCTGGAAATGCTGGGTGCGCGCCTGGAGAACGGTTTGCGGGCCCTGTGCGCCAAACACCAGGTGCCAGCCACCATCAACCGCCTGGGCAG
>QWOS01000009.1 GCA_003669555.1 Planctomycetota bacterium | reverse complement strand
TGTGGCCTGACATCCGCCGTTCGTCCGCTGGTCTGGTGGCCAGCGCTGGACGCATGGGTGCGTTCAGTCCGCCACGGTGGGCCGTGATCCAGCCAGTTGGTCGAAGTCCACCTCATGGATGGGCGTGAAACGCACCCGGTCGCCGGGGCGCAGTGCAAACCAGCCGGTATCACCCTCGGTCAGATCTGCCAGCCGGCATGGGGTGCGGCCGATCAACTGCCAGCCCCCGGGCACTTCGGAGGGGTAAACACCCGTCTGCCGGCCCGTGATCCCCACCGAGCCCGCCGGCACCCGGGTGCGAGGTGAGGGCAGGCGGTCGAGCCCGGCGATGGCGTCATCGAGCCATCCCAGGTAGGGGAATCCGGGCACAAAGCCGATGGCAAAAACGCGATACTCGCGCTCATGGTGGCTGGTTTGCAATTGCGCGGGGGTCAGGCGCAGCGCCTCGGCAGCCGAGGCCAGGTCAGGCCCCAGGGGGTAGCAGCAGGGAATGGTGATCAGGCGGCCGGGGCGTACCCCAGCCGACGGGACCACGCCGCTGAGTTTGGCCACCACCTCCTCCAGAGGGAAGGTGGCCAAAGGGGCGAACACCGCCACGGTGCGGTAGGCGGGCACTACCTCCCAGCCCCCGATTCTGGCGAGACGGGCACCCTCCGCCCAAGCCATGGCACTGGCCTCGTCGGGGAAGCGCAGCAGCACTCCCTGATCGCCCAGCGGTTCCAGCCGCGCCCCGCCCGGCAGTTCGGTTACCGACCCACCAGGGCCTGGAACCGTTGGTAGTGTTCCGTCCATCGGCCACTCTCGCGGGGTTCGAATGTCTCTACCTCAAACGACCGCCGCACCACCTCGCGGGCCTCTGCCAGCGAGCCAATGGCGCCGATGCCCATCGCCTGGGTCAGCAGGTTGCCGATAGCGGTGGCCTCTACCGGGCCAGCCACCACCGGAATGCCGCAGGCATCGGCGGTGAACTGGCAGAGCAGGCGGTTCTTGCCACCGCCACCCACCACATGCAACACCTCGGCCCGGGTTCCCGAAACACGCTCGAGGGTTTCCAGCACCAGCCGGTATTTGAAAGCCAGGCTTTCCAGCGCGCAGCGCACCACCGGGCCGGGCCCCTCGGGTGCTTCCTGCCCGGTGCGGGCGCAGAAGCCGGCAAATGCCTTGGGCATATGGGGCGGCAGAATGAAATCAACGCAATCCGGATCAACCAGGGCGTGGAATGGCTCGGCCTCTGCTGCCAGGCGCACCAGCTCGTCATAGCCCAGCTCGCGGCCCTCGCGTTCCCAGGTGCGGCGGCACTCCTGCACCAGCCACAGGCCCATGATGTTTTTCAGCAGCCGTATTGTGCCGTTCACGCCTCCCTCATTGGTAACATTGGCCTGGAAGGCCGCCTCGTCGACCCGTGGCGTCGGCAGCTCCATGCCCAGCAAAGACCAGGTGCCCGAGCTGAGATAGGCCCAGCGCCCACTGGCGCAACGGTCGCGGTCGACAGGCACTGCGGCAACCGCCGCAGCGGTGTCATGCGTGGCCGGGGTGGTCACTGCCACCTCGCCGAGCCCGGTCTCGTTGCGCACTCCCGGCAGCAGTTTGCCCAGCACGGTGCCCGGCAGCACCACGGGTTGGGTGAGCCCGGTGGGGATGCCCAGCCGACCCAGCAGATCGTTGTTCCAGGCCCGGGTGGTGGGGTCGAGCATCTGGCTGGTGCTGGCGTCGGTGTATTCGTTGGCCGTCTCGCCCGAGAGGAGGTAGTGGAAGAAATCGGGCATGAACAGCAGCTTGTGGGCCATATCCAGCTGGGGAGACTGGTCGCGGCGCATGGCGGCCAACTGGAACAGCGAATTGATGCGCAGGAACTGGATGCCGGTGCGCTGATACAGCTCCTGACGCGGGATCGTCTGGAAGACGGAATCCATGATGTTCTGGGTGTGCGAATCGCGGTAGTGGCGCGGATTGCCCAGCAGGCTTCCGTCCCGGCCCAGCAAGGCAAAATCAACCCCCCAGGTGTCCACACCGACAGAAACGATATTGCGACGCTTCTGCGCCGCCAGGCGCAGGCCGGTGAGGATCTCCCGGTGCAAGTCGAGGACATCCCAGTGGAGATGATTCAGAGTCATCACCGGCCGGTTGGCAAAGCGATGCAAAACCTCCACCTCCAGGGTGGATCCGTCGAATGCCCCGGCAATCAGTCGGCCGCTTTCGGCTCCGAGGTCAACGGCCAGAAGGGTCTGGCTGGCAGTCATGGCGGCTCCGTATTTCGCTATAGGCCAAATGGGTAAGATGTAGCGGCAGGGTCAGTGAGTGGGTTGCCGCACTCGTGATGAGTGTGAAAATAGGGCAGAAGCTGACGAAAAGCCACCCGGGTTGCCGATTTGCCTCTACAATGAAAAGAAGGTGGCAACATACGGGGAGGCAAGATTTATGCACACGCATCACCTCAATGCCCCTGGTTGTACGCCCAAGAGTGCGCCGTTGCTCTTAAAATCCAGTGTTTTGGTTCTGTTTGACGGGGAATGCCCCTTGTGCCGCGCCTCAACCGCCGCCCTGAAAAAGCTTGACTGGCTGGGCTGGCTCGATTTTCGCTCTTTTCGCGACCCGAAAAATATTCCCGATCTGGTTCCGCCGCTCAGGATTGAAGCCATGGATGCGGAAATGCATGCGGTTTTTGGGGGTGGCCACACGGTCCGCAAAGGTTTCGCGGCCTTCCGTGGCCTGGCCTGGCGGCTTCCCCCGCTGGCCCCTATTGCCCCGCTCCTGTACCTTCCAGGAGTAGGATGGATTGGCCAAAAGGTTTATTTGTGGGTGGCCCGCAACCGATTGAAGTTGGTTCCATGCAAAGACGGGGTCTGCGCGCTGCCCGGTGCGCGGGTCCCTTCGAGCGATTGAACTTGGGCTTTTGTTTTTACCCAGCAGTATTTCAGGAGGCATGATGGCTCGCAGAACCGTTGGATCATTTCGCGAAGGTGAACAGCTTGAAGAGGTTTTTCAGGCGCGGGACAAACAGCTTCGGGCCAATCGCAACGGAAATCTCTATCTGCAGCTTGATCTGGCCGATCGCACGGGGCTAATCAATTGTCGCATGTGGAACGCCGGGCAATCGATTTTCGCCGGTTTCGATGATGGCGATCTGGTGCGTATCCGGGGCCGTGTCCAGGCCCATCAGGGTGCCTTGCAGGTGATCGCCACCTGTGTGGAGAAGGCTTCCCTGGATGGACTCGATCCAGCTGACTTCCAGGTCGCCCCCGATCACGATGCTGACAAATTATTGCAAAGGGCTCTCGACCTGGTCCGGTCCATCAGCCTCTTCCCTTTGCGGGCGCTGGGTGAGGCCATGCTGCTCGATCCCGAAATCGTCGAGGGGTTCCGCTGCACCCCGGCTGGGGTTTCGGCGCATCATGCCTATCCGGGTGGCTTGCTGGAGCATGTCGCCAGCATGATGGAGGTTGCTGACCGGATCTGCCCGCTCTACACGGGTGTGGATCGCGACCTGGTGTTGATCGGTTGCCTGGTGCACGACATCGGCAAGATCCGCGAGTTGTCCAGTTCCAAGGGGCTGAGCTACACCGATGAGGGCCAGTTGCTGGGCCACATGGCCCTCGGGCAGGAAATGATTTCGGCCTTCATCACCAAGGCTGAGGCCCTGATGGCCCTGCCGTTCCCCCCCGAAACCCGCATGCGGGTGCTGCACATGCTGCACAGCCATCATGGTGCCCTCGAGTTTGGCAGCACCAGGGTGCCCATGACGCCCGAGGCCGTGGTGCTGCACCAGATCGACCTGCTGGACTCGCGGGTGAACATGGCTCTGCGCCACTTGCGGGAGGACCGCTCAGGCGCCACCTGGACCCCGGTGCACTCCGCCTTGCAGCGGCGATTTTACCGGGGTGGAACCCAGGCCTGATTTTTGACTGACTAAGCGGGAGACCAGGATATGCCGGGATCCCAGGATCAAAACAGCCTTGCCACGCGCGTGCTGGAACACATGGCGCTGCCCGCTTACAGGCCCGCCAAGCTGCGGGTGCTGGCGCGCAACATGGGGATAGACGAGGAAATCTATCCCCATTTGCGCCAGGTGGTGCGCGGCCTGCTGTCGGCAGGGGCCGTGCAGTACGGCTCCAATCATGCCCTGATACCTACGGCGCCCAAAGCCGCAGCTGGCCCGGGGGGGATCCTTGCTTTTTTCGTCCGCGATGAGCGGGGCCGCGACACTGTGCGCCTCGCCTCACCAGACAACCGCGTCCTGCGTGTCAAAAGCGGCGAATCCCTGGGTGCCAGGCCTGGCGACGAGGTGCTGGTCCGGGTGGTGCGCTCGCGAATCGCCACGCCCCACGGCGCCCGCACCGTTGAAACCGCCAAGGTGATGCGGGTGCAGTCGGAGAAGCAGGAGAAGTTTGTCGGCACCGTCTACCTTCGGGATGGCGAGCCCAGGGTGCGGCTCGATGGGGCCATGTTTTCGCACAGCGTCCGAGTGGGTGACCTGGGGGCCAAGGGTGCCAGGGCCGGCGATATGGTCCTGGTCGAGATCATCAACCTGCCCGGGCCGAATGATCCGCATGGCAGCGGTGTCATTCTCGAGGTGCTGGGGCCCCGTGGGGAAGTCGGTGTCGATCTTCTGGCGGTGATACGCGGCCACGATCTGCCCGACGCCTTCCCCCCCGATGCCCTGGAAGAGGCACACCGTATCGCCCAGGCTTTCAGCGACCAGACACCGTTCATGGACGGGCGGGAAGATTTCACTGCGGATGCTACGGTGACTATCGACCCGGTCGATGCCAAGGATTTTGACGATGCGGTCTGGGTGAGTCGCGACGACAAGGGCCACTGGTTGCTGAAGGTGCATATTGCCGATGTGGGGGCCCTGGTGCCAATCGGTGGCCCGCTCGACCGTGAGGCGCGCAACCGGGCCACCAGTGTGTATCTGCCGGGCAAGGTCTTGCCGATGTTTCCCGAGGCGATCAGCAACCATGTGGCTAGCCTGCGGGAGGGTGAGCCGAGGTTGGTGCGCAGCACGCTCATTGATCTCGATCCGGCCGGGCGTGTCACCGGCGCCCGATTCACCGCCGGGCTGATCCGCGTGGCCAAACGGCTGGCCTACGAGCAGGCCCAGGCGCTGATCGACCAGCCACAACCCTCGCCTGACCCCACCGAAGAGGATCTGCGCCAGCATCTGTTGCGCATGCGCGATCTGGCAGCGGTGCTGCACAAGAGACGACGACGACGCGGGGCACTGGAGTTGCAGATGCCTGAGGCCAAACTCGACTTCGACGACGAAGGCCGGGTGAGCGGGGCGCACTGGCGTACTCATCTGGTGGCCCATTCGGTCATTGAGGAGTTCATGCTGGCTGCCAACGAGGCGGTGGCCGAGCATCTGGAAAAAGAGAAGGTGCCCTTCCTGCGCCGGGCCCACCCGGACCCTGATCCCTTCAAGTTGCGCGGTTTTGGGCGGTTTGTTGCCCGGGTGGGCATGCCGCTGGAGCAGGCCGAAGACCGTTTCGAGGTGTCGGCCCTGCTGGAGCGCACCAAAGACATGCCAGAGGGCCGGGCGATTCATTTTGCCTTGCTGCGCAGCATGAAGAAGGCGATTTACTCGGCGGATGAGGGTGGCCATTACGCGCTGGCGGCGAAGTACTATTGCCACTTCACCTCGCCGATCCGCCGTTATCCCGATCTGGAAGTACACCGCCAGCTGACCCGTTGGCTGCGTGACGGGCGGGCGGGGGTGGATCTGCGCGAACTGCAGGGCCTGGCTGAGCATTGCAGCAACTGCGAAAGGCGGGCTGAGGCCGCCGAGCGCGAACTGGTGAAACGCCGCATCCTGGCCTATTTGGCTGACCGGGTGGGCGAGGAATACGATGCGGTGATCACAGGCGTGGCCGATTACGGCATCTTCGCCCAGGGCCTGACCATGCCATTCGAGGGCAGGGTCCACATCAGCGCGCTGGGAGAAGATTGGTTCTCGCTCGATGAAGATGGCCACGAACTGACCGGGCGGGGCGGCAAGCGTTTCCGTCTGGGAGATCCGGTCCGGGTGACCATCGCCCGGGTGGATCAGGAGCGCCTGCGTCTCGACCTGCGCCTGGTGGGTCTGCCCGACCGCCCCGACCAACCCCCATCCGCGCCCAAGCCCCCCTACCCGGTCAAGACCAAACGGCCCAAGGGCGGCAAGGGCAACCGGGGCAAGGGGCAAAAGGGCCGCTAAGGTTTATTTCAGCGGCTCCAGGGTCATCCGGCGTATCAGCAGTTCGGCAACTTCTGACTTGGCTACTTCCAGGCCTGTCGCCTGGGTCATCAGCTTGTCATTCAGGGTGAGGCGGTGGCCGAGCTTCTGAAAAAAGCGAAGGTGCCCTTCCGGCGCCGGGCCCACCCCGACTCTTTCAAGTTGCATGGTTTTGGCCGGTTCGTCGCACGCATGGGCATGCCGCTGGAGCAGGAGCCTGGTTGGACCTGATTTTGCAAAAGTCCGGTGATTATTGATATTTGATAGGCATATCGGGAATGGGTTTTAAAAAGATATCAAAAGTCCTCTGGGCAAATGGTCACTTTGATCAGGCATTAAAAAATGTTTCAAGGAAGTAAAGCGATAAAAATAGTTTTTTAAAATTGGATACCCGCGCGAATGCGACGCCGCACTCGCCCGGGTATCGAAATAGGACCTTCCCCTTACTTTACGAGCCATTTACCTGCTTCGAGTTCCTGCCTGGAAGCATCACCTGCATAGAGGTTGAATTTGGCTGCGGCTCCTGCTTTTGTGTAAATATCTGAAACAAAAGCGGGCGTTTTTGTTTCTCCTGCAAGCCAGATCGCATGGGGGGCGTTAAGTGCCATCATGCCTGGAAGATCCAGATACTTGGAACCACCGGGAAGAAAACTGGGGTTGCGGTAATCCAAAAGGTTGGAGAAGCGGAAGCCCTTGGTATCAACAGCGGCACGGTCGATGGCATCGCCTGCGAGAGCACGGGCAGCAATAACGACCGGGCCTGTTTCGCCAAAGCCAGCCACACCAATCAAGGTGGGTTGAGGATGGGAACCAATCTTTGCGGTTTTAAGGAAATGGGTGAGGGTAAGCACATCGTGGGTTCGTTGTGCAAAAAGGGTGTGGTTATAACCATAAGTGAACCCAGCGAATTCTCGCGGGTTAGAAACAAGTCTGGTTTGTTTCATGGGTTTACCATCGGTCAAGAATGCCCCCTGGAACAGAAGGTCTGCGCCCAATACGGTTGCCCCTGCATTCAAAAGCTCTTGAACGCCGGCTTTGACGGAATCATCTGCATTGTAAAGGGAAGACTTGCCTGCATCGTCAAGCCAGACCACAGCCTGCCCTTTCCATTCCTTGGGGTAAAGCCAGATAACGGGGAGTTCTTCTGAATAAGTTTTGTTGCGAATGACGCCGGTCATCGCAACATGCTTGCCCTGGTCTTTTTTATCGTTGAGAATCCAAACGGAATCGCCTGCTTGCGCAAAGGACCTGCCAATAAGGATTTCAACCGCTTTGCCAATGCCATTGCGAAGTGCCGCTGCGGAAGTGGTGGCGGGTTGCAATAACCGATCAGAATCAGCCTTGAAGTATTTTAAAAGGTAGCGTTCAAAATCAGGGCCTTTTGTCTGTGGTTCGGGATGTTGGGCATCCCATACGGTGAGTTGTGCAGGGGTTAGAGGATCGAAATCATTTTCAATCACAGGAGATGTGTGGCCAAGTTTAAAGTGCTGGTTGAGAAAGGTGAAAAAAGCTGAGCGACTGAGTGAGTTGTAATTGTGCGGGTGATGCTCGCCCCGATGCAGCATGACATTTTCGGGTTTCCCCAAAGTCGTGTACAGCTTCTTAAGATCCGGGAACCCCTTGGTTGCCATTTCTTTGGTCCAATCGTTTGCTGTAGTCATGCCCTGTGGTTTGGGCGCGAAGAGTGCAGCGAATTCTACATTGCCTGTGTTCACTCGGAGCATGGAGGAATTTTCGCAGGTGCAACCGCCTTGCATCGAGGTGCTGACCATGACTGCCGGGAAGGAAAGTTTAAGCCGTGGATCGATTGCAGCAAGCAGCATGGTCTGGGTGCCACCACCGCTTGCACCGGTCATTGCGGTGCGTTCTGAATCCACTTCAGGAATACTGAGTAAAAAATCCATGGAGCGAATGGCGTTCCAGGTTTGTAGGCCCATGATGCTTTGCAGGTTGGATTCGGCTTGTGGGCTATAGAGCCCCCAGTTTTCGGTTTTGTTCATTTCGGGGCGTTGTTTGCCAAAGGTGTGAACCACTTCGCGAGAGAACTGGTGGGAATCAGAATCGCTGAGCATATCCCACTGCCAAACGATGCAGCCCATACGTGCGAGTTGGATACACATTGCCTGGAACCTGCTGACGCCACCCTTTTCGAATCGTTCTTCGCCAGTTGCAATTTCGTTGCGAACTATATTCGGTGCTTCTTCGCTGAGTCGGGCATCTTTCCAATGGCCGTGGGCGAACAAAACGCCGGGGACTTTGCCCTTCACATTTTTGGGTTTGTAGAGATTACCTGTGACAAAGAACCCGGGGCTGCTTTCGAAATAGACTTTTTCGACGGTGTGATCCGGACGATCTATTTTTCCATGAATCACAGCTTTAAGGGGTGTCTTGGTGGGCATGGGCCAAAGGCCTTGAGAAAGCAGGATCTGAGTGCGCACAAATTCCGCACGGGTGTCCCATTCGCCTTTGGTTTTGGGTGGAGTGAAAGGAAAGAAGCCGTTGAGGTCTTTGGGGGGTGCGAGTCGTTTATCAGCAGGGAGAGCATCCGCCCCAGAAACAAACGGGGGAGCCAGGAGTAATCCAGAAAGAATAGCGGTTGCAAATCGGAGTTTCATGGTTGATGTTTCCAGAAAAAATACAGGCAGGGAATAACAATAGCAAGGACAATGGTAAGGCAAAAATAGCGTTAATGCCAGCAAAAGCACGATTTAAAAAAGCATGAAAATATTTGATGAAGAAGCCTGTTCCATCAGATCAAGCATGAAGCGATGCCCCCAAAGCCAAGGCACAGCAAGCACACCGCCAGCTGACCTGTTGCCTGCATGATGGGCGGGCGGGGGTGGATCTGCGCAAACTGCAGGGCCTGGCCGAGCATTGCAGCAATTGCGAGAGGCGGGCCGAGGCCGCCGAGCGCAAACTGGTGAAGCGCCGCATCCTGGCTTATCTGGCTGACCGGGTGGGCGATGAGCGCCTGCGTCTCGACCTGCGCCTGGTGGGCCTGCCCGACCGCCCCGACCAAGCCCCATCGCCCCCATGCCCCCCTACCCAGTCAAGACCAGGCGGCCCAAGGGCGGCAAAACCAGGCGGGGCAAGGGGCAAAAGGGCCGCTGAGGATTATTTCAGCGGCTCCAGGGTCATCCGGCGGATCAGCAGTTCGGCACCCTCGGACTGGAACTGGATCTTGCCCCTGGCGACCTTCAGGCCGGTCGCCCGGGTCATCAGCTTGCCATTCAGGGTGACGGTGAGGGTGTCTTTGCCACATTCCGCCACCAGGGTGTTGAACTGGCCAGCGGGCTTTTCAATGTCCTTCGCGCCCATGAATCCGAGCGTGTTGGTCCAGGCGGGGTCTTTGTCACCCCATAATAAGCGGTCTCCAGGGCCAAAAGCGCGGGACGGCGCACCAGTTTTGTGATACCAGCCTTTTTTGCCCGAAGCGGGCCTTTCTTCGCAGGTGGACTGGAAGGTGTGGTCGGGGCTTTTTCCCAGAATCGACAGGTCGCCCGTGCCGCCCTCGATCATGTTCACCTGCAATCCCAACATCCAGCTATCGCCATGCGCGCCATCCTTGCCGGTGCAGTGCAGCACCAGGCCCGAATCGCGGGCCGATTTTTCGCGTGGCGGCCAGACCTTGCCGCCCCAGCCATATTCCATCGTCAGGCGATAATTCTCATATTCCTTTTCAGTGGTCAGGGCTCCCCATTCCTCACCGGAAATGCGCAAAAGCCCTTCCTTCACCGAAAAAACCTGGCGGGGGTCCACACCCTTACCCTTGCCTTTCAGGTAGGGATACCAATTGGCCAGGTTTTGGCCGTTGAACAGCTCGACTGGGGCAGGTTTTTGACTCCAGCCAGCCTGGGTGGTTACCATCAGCGCAAAAAGACACCCCGCGAGCATTGCCAGCCGCATCGTTTTTCTCCCTTGAACAAGTTCCGATCCATACACCTGACCCGCCCCGGAATTTGGGGCGACAGGGTGAAATGGCCATGATTGCAACGGTGGCACAGGGGAAAACACAACCATGCAGCAGGCAGGCACCAGCATATGGCGCATGATTTTCCCGACACCGATTGGTATGATAACAAGTAATATTGCAAGGGCCCAAGGGGCCCCAGGAGTGCCATCCCTTGTCCACCGCCAAATCGCTGCCCGTCGAGCTTGACCTGGCGCCGAAACTGTCTGATGACTCCCTGTTTTTGCCCGACCCGTCCCTGGCACATGGCAGTCCACATCTGGCACCCCATGCAGGGGCTATCATGCCGCCCAACCGCCTGGGGCCGGCGTGGAAAAACCACCTGGTTTCCTGGGTGGGCACCCCATGGGATCGGCGCCTGGCCCGCGCCGCCCTGTTCATTGATCCGGTCCGTCACTGGGAAAAGCAGTTCGACGACCTGAATGATGTGGAAATGCGGCAAAAAAACCAGGAGTTCAAAGGGCGGGTCCGTGGCGGCGAAACCCTCAAGAGTATCCTGCCGGAAATGTTCGGCCTGATCTGCGTCTCAGCCAAGCGCACCCTGGGGCTGAGACCTTTTGATGTGCAATTGACGGCGGGAGCCGTGATGTTCGCCGGTGCGCTGGCCGAGGTGGCCACAGGCGAGGGGAAAACCCTGATCGCCGCACTTCCCTCCTGTCTGCATGCGCTATCGGGCAAAGGGGTGCATGTCGCCACGGTCAACGACTACCTGGCCAAGCGCGACAAAGAGTGGCTCGATCCCTTGTACCAGAGCCTGGGTTTGTCGGTGGGGGTGTTGCAGCAGCAAATGCCCGATCCTGAACGCCGCGCCGCATACCGCATGGACATCACCTACGGCACTGCCAGCGAGTTTGGCTTCGATTTCCTGCGCGACCGCCTGAAAGGCTCCAGTGATGGGCCGAAGGAACAGCCATTCTGGGCGGCCTGGGAGCGGGGAACCGCCAAATCGAGAGGCGGTGATGATTCACGCGCCCAGCGGGGGCACCATTTTGCCCTGGTCGACGAGGCCGACAACATTTTTATCGACGAGGCCCGCACCCCTCTGATCATTTCGGGGCAAACCAGGCCAGCCTCGCCCGATGAGTGCGTGGTCTACCACTGGGCCGATGGACTGGCCCGCCAGATGCGCCCCAATGAGCATTTCAGCTTCAACGCCCAGAAGCAGAAGCTTGAGCTGAGCGAGGAGGGGCGGCAAATGACCCGCTACTCGAACCCGCCGCGGGGTGAGCACTCTCAGGCCATGGACAAGCTGCACGATTCGATTGAGCAGGCCCTGCAGGCGCATTACCGTTTCCAGCTCGATCAGCACTACATGATCGAAAAGGACAAAATTGTCATCATCGACGAAAGTACCGGGCGCCGCATGCCCGACCGGAACTGGCGTGATGGCTTGCATCAGGCTGTCGAGGCCAAGGAGCGGGTCACCATCAACCACCAGGCGGATCACGCCGCCCAGATCACTTTTCAGAGCTTTTTCAGGTTGTATACCCACCTGGCGGGCATGTCAGGCACCGCGGTGCAGAATCGCGTGGAGATCCTGCGTGTATACAAACTATGGGTCGTCTGCGTGCCCACCAACCGGGCAATCAAGCGCCAGCAGCTCACCGATCTGGTATTCCCCAACGAGGAGTCCAAATTTCGTGAGGTGTCGCGCATGGTGAAGAGGTTGCGCGACGCGGGCCGGTCGGTGCTGATCGGCACCCGCACCGTTGACAAGAGCGAGCGGCTGAGCGAGATCATGTCGCTCGACGGCATCGAGCACCGGGTCCTCAATGCCCGCCAGCACGAGCGCGAGGCGGACATCGTTTCCGAGGCCGGCCAGCCCGGGCGTGTCACCATCGCCACCAACATGGCCGGGCGCGGCACCGACATCAAGCCAAACCCCACGGTGATCGCCGCAGGCGGGCTGCATGTGATCGGCACCGAGCGTCATGAGTCGCTGCGCATCGATCGCCAGCTCGCCGGCCGTGCCGGTCGCCAGGGTGACCCGGGCAGCGCGCAGTTCATGCTCTCCCTCGAAGACAACCTGCTGGAGGGGTTGGGCCATGGCCAGTACCGCCGGCTTTCCGAGACCGGGCGCAAGGCGGGCATCGTCGCCGGGTTGTCCCAGGCCTGGCAGGGCTACAGGTCCCTGTTCCGGCGGGCGCAGCGCATGGTCGAGGCCAGACACTTCAAAAGCCGTGTCGATCTGATGGTCCACGAAAAGCAACGCCAGGAAATCCTGAAGGATATCGGCGCGGATTCATATGTTGATTGAATAGGCGGCCCGGTGCCGGCGGCATTCAGACGAAACAAACAAGGGAATCATCATGGCAAACACCCCCTCCACGGACCATTTTCGCACCGATCTGCTGATCGATGGCAAATGGGTCCGTTCCGACAGTGGCAAAACAGTGGCAGTAGAGAACCCCGCCACCGAGGAAACCATCGCCGAGGTGGCCTTTGGCACCCGCGCCGAGACCCGCCGGGCCCTCGAAGCCGCTGCCCGGGCCATGCCAGCCTGGCGCAAGGCCCTCCCCTACGAACGGGCCAAGGTGCTGAAGAAAACCGCCGAACTCATGCGGGAAAGGGCCGACGCCATCGCCCGCGCCATGACCATGGAGCAAGGCAAGCCGCTCGCCGAATCGAAGGGCGAGGTGCTGCATTCAGCTGACACTTTCGAGTGGTTTGCCGAAGAGGGCAAACGGGCTTACGGCCAGGTGATCCCGCATGGCCAGCCAGGCCGCAGGCATCTCACCGTCAAGCACCCGGTGGGTGTTGTGGGTGCCATCAGCCCATGGAACTTCCCCATCACGCTACAGTCGCGCAAAATCGCCCCGGCCCTGGCGGCGGGTTGCACCATCGTCAGCCGTCCCGCCACACAGACGCCGCTGTGCCTCATCATGGTGTTCGAGTGCCTGGTCGATGCCGGTCTGCCTGCCGGTGTGGCCAATCTGGTGATGGGACCTGGCCGCGAAATGGCCCAGGAGTTTCTCGAAAACCCCATCTGCCGCAAAATTTCCTTCACCGGCTCCACCGAAGTAGGCAAAGAGCTGATGCGTGGCGCGGCTGATCAGGTGAAGAGGCTCAGTCTCGAACTGGGTGGGCATGCCCCGTTCATCGTCTTCCCCGATGCCGACCCCGAGGCGAGCGCCAAGCTGGCCGTGATGGGCAAATTCCGCAACAATGGCCAGGTATGCATCTCACCCAGCCGGTTCTTTGTGCATGAAAAGGTACGCAAGAACTTCACCGAGGCAGCCGTCGCTTTTGCCCGGGCCCTCAAGCAGGGAAACGGTCTGGATGCGGGCATTGAAGTGGGGCCCATGTTCGAAAACAAGGCGCTCGACCAGACCAGCCGTCTGGTGAGCGACGCCACAGGCAAGGGCGCCAGGCTGCTCACTGGCGGCAAGCGGAACACCGCCTTTGGCAAGGGATATTTCTTTGAACCCACCGTGCTGGATGGCATCACCCCCGATTGCGCCCTGCTCACCGAGGAGCCATTCGCGCCCATCATGCCCGTGCTGGGTTTCGAGAGCATCGAGCAGGTCATCGAACAGGCCAACTCCACCAAATATGGCCTGGCTGCCTATGTCTTCACCAACGACCTTTCCACCGCCTTCCGCATGGGAGACGGCCTGGAAGCCGGGATAATTGGCATCAATGATCCCGTCCCCGCCACGCCCCAGTGCCCCTTCGGTGGCATGAAGGAGAGCGGCCTGGGCCGCGAACTGGCGCACGAAGGGCTCGAGTCGTATCTCGAAACCAAGTATCTGGCCATCCGCATCAACGAGTGACCCAAGGCTAAAATGCGCGTCATCCTTTTCGATATCGACGGAACACTCTTGTCCTCCTCCCGGGCGGGTAAAGCCGCCTTGGAACAGGCCATGGTCGACCTCCACCGTGTGCCAGACTCCATGGCTGGCATCTCGCTGGCCGGACGCACCGACCGATCCATCGTCCGCGACCTCACCCAGGCGCATGGCGTGGGCGGCGGCAAGCCGGTGGAAGATGCCATCCTGGAGGGCTACCTGTCACACCTGCCCGGTCAACTGCGGCAGAAACGCGAAGCGGGTCAGGCCTCACTCTTGCCTGGCATTGAGCCGCTGCTGGAAAAGCTGGCGGCAACCCCGGACGTGGCGGTCGGTCTGCTCACCGGCAATATCCGCCGGGGGGCTGCCGTCAAGCTGGGGTTCTTTGGCATTCACGGGCACTTCAGTTTTGGTGGCTTTGGGGATTACCATCTCGACCGTGACGAGGTAGCCCGCGAAGCCTGGGGCGAAGTGCGCAACCGTTTTGGGGAGGCCTTCGATCCCTCCCAGGTGGTGGTCATAGGCGACACGCCGCTCGATGTCCGCTGTGCCCGGGCCATCGGTGCCAGGGTGCTGGCAGTGGCGACGGGCATGCACACAATGGAACAGTTGGCGGCCTGCCAGCCAGACCTGTGCCTTGCGGATCTGCAAGACCACCAGGCCACCCTCCAGGCCCTGCTGGAACTGTGATGTGACCTGGGTGGTGAGCGCATGCAGGCCTGCCAAGGGGCAGGCCGCGGTACCGCCGCAAAAAGAGGGCCCACCTCCCGAAGGTAACCTCACTTCCCGGCAGCACTCTCCGGCGAACAAAGCGGGCCGCATTCGCCGGCCAATAACGCATCAGCGAGGCGGAATCCTTCCCTGGCCGTGGCGGCCGATACCCCGGCATTGACAGCGGCCACCGCTTCGGCCAGGGCGTTCAGCACATCATCGCCGATGCCCGCCAAGCGTGCCTGGCTGATCCGGTTCCGGGTGCAAACCTGACAACCCCGGGTCAGCGCGACGGCCAGCCCGAGCAGATGCTTTTCGCGCGCTGTCAGCAATACGGTTTCATGGGTCTTCCCCAAATAGTCTTTTACCAGATGGCCTTCATAACCCATGACAAAACTCCTGAGACTGGTTGAATTCACCAAACAACATCAACGCATATCGAGCCCAGGGGCGGCGACGCAACAACGATGCGGCTGCCTGGCGCGACCGGGTGCAATCCCATGGGGGAACCAGTCAGGATCACCTGACCTTGTCTGAGCTGTAGCCCAAACCGGTCGAGACTTCCCGCCAGCCAGCGCAGGATCGTCGCCGGGCCTGCCATTGTCCAGGGCCTGGCGGTGCGATCCGTTTCGTTCTCATTGATATGAATACTCATGCCCTGCACCGGTGCCAGCGGCCCGCCGGCGGACGGATCGGCGCAAACGAATCCGGCATGCATGCCGTTGCTGGTGATCAGGTCCTGGCAGCTTGACCAGGGGCCGGGTGGCGTGTAGTGGTGCAATTCAATCACAGGGAAGATTGCGCTGATCGCACTCAGGTAATCCCCGTCCGGGAGAGACTGGCCCGGCAAGTCGGCTCCCAGGAGGACCGCCAGCTCCCCTTCAATCGCCAGGCCGGCATACATGGCGCTGGAAAGCCGGGTGCCCGAGGCGATGCGTCCCGTGTCGAAGATCCGGCCAAAGATCGGTTCATGAATGCCTAGTTGCCGCTGGATCGCCTCGCTGGCGCACCCAACCTTGTAACCAATGACCTTTTCCCCTCGTTCATCGCGTAGCCTGGCTACCTCCGCCTGGAGGGCGTAGGCCAGGACAGAAGTCAGGTCGAGGGGCGGGTCCCATGCAATGGGTTTCCGCGCGTCGAAGGCCGCAAGGATGCGCCGGGCCGGTTCCTGGGGATCAAAGATCATCGCTCTGTCTTCCATGCTACAAGACTCCCCGGCCAGTGCAACAGGAACAGAAACTGTGAAGCTGGCGTCGGCATTTTTCGCTGCAGCGTTGCGGGATAGCTGTCGATTGCACCGGCCGGCGGGTCATTCCAGGGAGCAAACATCACCATTTTTTACTTCCCCGCCATGGAGCACGGTGACATACGCCCCCACTGCTCCCTGGTTGTGCCGCACAGCCGCGCGAAGTATTTCCAGATCTTTTGGGGCGTCTTTCTGGGAAAGTGTGGTCATCACGCAGCGCATGGTGGGCTCGGTCACCCGCAAGCGGACGGAGCTTCCAATGCGGATAACGCGGCCGACCCACTGGTTTTCGATGAAGCCCTGCACTTTCGAGGGCGTTTCCAGGACCAGGTTGGGGCGGAAACGCCGGACAGGAAAACTGCCGCTGGAATAGAGGCTTTCCAGATGGCGCAAAGTGGCTGTCGTCAGGAGGTGAAAAACCGACATATCAAAGAATGTCGAGGCGAGCATGGCCTCGGTCGTGATTTTTTCCGGCCTGCCGAGCGATTCCAGGTCAGGGTGGAACTGCTGCAGCACCGGTTGCCCGGAAGGCTCGTTCTGCAGGGTGACCTTGCGACCCAGGGCGGCGGTCAGGATATCGTTGATATCCGGATTAGTGCTGGAAAACTCCCTGCCATCCGGCAGTGTGATCACCACCGCTTTTGGTGGTCCTTCCGTCAGCCTGGCCCGATAGCCGAGAAGGTTGGGCCAGTGGCGCACATTTTTCGCGCTGACCACCGTTCCGTCTTCGGTATCAATCAGGGCGTGAGACCGGTCCCCGGCGCAGCCAGCCTCGGTCAGGGTGAGGGTTGATAACTCCTCGCCCTGCATCGACTTGACTGGGTATCGCCACAATGCCGACACAATTCCCACGGATTCCGCTGTCATACCGTGTTCTCCCTGTGCGATTCTGCCTGACTAAGGATCGTTTTTGTAACCTGCCGGGGTTGGGTGTGCAACCATGCCACCAGGCAAACAAGACCAAGCGACAAGCCGATGAGGGTCAGGACTATCACTGCCTCAACTTCATCCGAAGAAAAGCGCGGTAATTGCGGCCAGAACGACGCCACAATAATCCAGCCAGGCACCAGCAAGGTCAACCATAGCACAGGTGCGGTAAATAACTCGAGGATGGACTTCCGCCCTGGAGGCGGGATCGCAAACGCCGGGGAACTGCCATCCATGGCCATGGAATCATTCTCCCGGATTTGTCGGCGCCCCCAGACGAAAAAACACACCAGCCCCGCAAGATAAAGAACCGCAGCGATCAGGAAAATCTCGACGGCATTGCTCTTTCCAATGTACCCCAGAAGCACGAACCCGGAAAACCCAACCACCACGATTGGCAAAGTTCTGGCCAGCGGGGCCCGGTAATGGCTGAACAAATGGGGTGACCTGCACCGCAGGGTCCACAGGCAGAACATCGCCAGGATGTACCAGACAAGGGACGCCAATCCGGCAACAAGGATGGCCAATTCGATGGCTTCCTTGAACCAGACGCTGGCGATGACAAAGCATCCAGCGACCAGGCTGCAGGCAAAAAGTGACACGACCGGAGTGCCCCGGCTGGCATGGGCTTTACCAAGAACAGCGGGCAGATATCCGGCTCGCCCCAGGGAGAAAAGTTGTCGGCTCGTGCTGTAAAGCAGTCCATGGTAGCTGGCGATCAAGCCAAACAGTGCGATGCCGCAGAAGAGATGCCAAAGGAAGGGGTACCTGCCGTTGAGCGCATGCAGGACCACCTTGGCCAATGGGTAATCCCCAACAATATCCTGCCAGGGCATGGAGCCGCAGCCCAGCAACAAGGTCAGCCCGATCGATGTGATGATAGTCAGCATGCTCAGGACCAAACCGCGTGGAATCGTCTGGAACGGCACAGCGGTCTCTTCGGATGCCAGCGCTGCCCCTTCAATGTTGATAAGCCACCACAGGGCGAACGGTGCCGCATCGAGCACACCCCGCCATCCTTTGTCTCCCAGGACAGGGACTGCCCAAATACGCTCCGCCGAAAAATCCGCGGCGCTGATGCCCCAGAACAGCAGAAGCCCCAGCAAGGCGGCGTATGTCATGAGCACCAGGACCACTGATTGTTCCCTGACTCCCCAGGCATGAAGCACGAAAAAAACTGCAACGGTTGCCAGGCCCGATAAAATGATGAGTGATGGCTCGTCCCGGGGATTTTCAGGATTCGCAAGGAGGGCCATATACCAGCCGGTTGCCAGAGCTGTGGCGATCATTCCAAACAGGCATTCCAGCAGCATCGACCAGGCCATGGTGAAACCAAGCCATGGCCCGCCGGTCCGTTCGCCATATGCCAGGGGGCCGTCGGCGTGGGGCATCGCCACCGACAGCTCGGCAAGCGTCAGCACCCAACCAAGAAAAAGAAGGCAAATAATCATGGATGCGATGAGCATGGCCACGGGGCCATTGCCATCCAGCCCCAGGTTCCATCCGAAATATTGGCCGGAAACAACAATGCCAACTCCCAGCGCCCAGATGTCGATCACACGGAGTTTTTTCTGGAGCGGTTTATGTTTTTTTTCAACCTGGATAGCTGACATGGAAAAATCCCCCACAAAAAATACTAGCCGGTCAAATGGTGTTGATGTCCCATATTTTGATGGTGCCGTCGTCGCTGGCGGAGGCAAGGCTTGATCCGTCGGGACTGAACACAATACTGTTCACCTGGCGGGTGTGTCCGCGCAGCACTGCCAGCGTGGTGCCATTTTTCCAGTCCCAGATGCGGATGCCCTGATCCTCGCCAGCCGAGGCGAGTAAATTTCCCCTGGGGCAGAAGGCGGTTTTGTAAACCCGGTCAGTGTGCCCCAGCAGGGTCATCGATTCCCGGCCATCAGCCAAATCCCAGATCCTGACAGTTTGGTCCCCGCTGGCGGACGCGAGATGCCGTCCATCCGCACTGAACGCGACTCCCTGGGCTTTGAGCTGGTGACCAATCAGGACAAAAAGGGGCTGCCGGGCTGCCACATCCCAGACCCGCACCGTCCAGTCCGTGCTGGCCGAGGCGATTTTTGTCCCATCGGGACTGAAGGCGACTTGCCAGACCCAGTTCGTGTGACCAGAGAAGGTGTGGAGCTCCTGGCCTGTTGCCGCATTCCACAGCCTGACTGTCCGGTCCCATCCACCAGATGCCAGGAGCAATCCATCCGGGCTGAAATCGACGCTGTAGATCCGGTCGGTGTGGCCGCGGAGCATGCGGGCTTCGTCACCCGTTCCAGCATCCCAGATCCGGATCGTCTTGTCGCCGCTGGCCCCGGCAAGCCAGTGGCCATCCGGACTGAAAGTGACACTGGTCACCAGCGTTTTATGCCCACCCAGGCTCTTTCTTTCCACTCCCTGATCCATATCCCAGATTTTCACGCGATGATCGTCGCCGGCGGCCGCCAGAAGCTTGCCATTTGGACTGAAGTCAACACTGTTGACCGGATAGTCGTGCCCTCCCAGAGTCCACAAAACCGTTCGGGCCGAAGGCTCCATCGGGGTCGCGTCCCAAAGTAGTATGGTTCGGTCGTCGCCCGCTGATGCCAGTCTTTTCCCATCCGGACTGAAAGCGACACTATTGACGGAATCGCGATGGCCGCGCAGGGTGAGGACTTCCTGATCCGTGAGAATGTCCCAGATTTTTACGGTCTTGTCCCAGCTTCCCGAAGCAAGGCGCATTGAGTCCGGGCTAAAGGCGACACTCCATACCACGCTGGCATGTCCGAGCAGGACCGAGACATTCTGGCCAGTGTGCGCGTCCCACAAATGGATCGAACGGTCCCCGCCAGCCGAAGCCAGCCAGCGCCCATCCGGACTGAAGACCACAGTCCAGACAAATCCCGAATGACCCGACATGGCAAACAGGGTTTCGCCGCTGGCCACATTCCAGACCCGCACCCCACCATCGTACGACCCTGAGGCCAGAGTCTGGCTATCAGGGCTGAAGGAGACGCTGTTGACCATATCCATGTGCCCGTAGAGGGTACGCAGCTCAGCCCCGGACCTGGCATCCCAGATCCTCACCGTTTGGTCATCGCTGGCTGATGCGATCAACCGCCCGTCCGGACTGAAGGCAACTCCTACCACCACATCCGTGTGGCCCTGAAGAACCCGGACCACCGCGCCTGTGGCAAGGTCCCAGATCCTGACAATCAGATCCTGGCTGGCACCAGCCAGATGGCAACTATCCGGACTGAAGCAGGTGCAATAAATCTGACCGGTATGCCCGGTAAGGATCTGCCTGACATCGCCGGTTGATGAATCACGAACCCTGATGGTTTGATCGTCACTGGTTGATGAGAGCATGGTGCCATCAGGGCTGAAACAGACGCTGTAAACAACATCTGCATGGTCGCATATACGGACCAGCTTCCCATGCTGGAGCCCGTGCAGGCAGTGCCATTCCCAGCCGCGCAATTTGGCCGGGCATGCTCCCAGGAGCGCCTCCATGCGCTGGTATTGGTTTGCGGACCATTCCCGCTCCGCCAGGGCGATGTTTTTGCAGTATAATTCCAGTTCCAGACGGTTCCAGGCCGAACTGGGCCGATGGGTTGGTTTGCCACGGAGGAAGTTGTCCAGGTCATCCGCCAGGTCGGCGGCGCTTGCGTACCGCTGGTGGGGTGATTTTTCCAGACATTTCAGGCAAATGGCCTCCAGTTCTGGCGAAACCAGAGGCTGCAAACGCCTCGGCGGGATTGGCACCTGGGACAACACATGCAGGATGACATCCACCACGGTCAGTCCCAGGAATGGCGGACGACCCGTCAACATGGTGTAAAGGATGGCACCTAGAGAATACACATCTGTCTCGGGTCCGATGTTGCGAACCTTTCCACCCGCTTGTTCCGGGGCCATATAGGCAGGTGAACCCAGAATATCACCGCTATGGGTCAGGCCTTCGCCTGTATCCAGTCGCTTTGCCAAGCCAAAATCTGAAATTTTTGGCGTGCCATCCGGTTGAAGCAGGATATTTCCAGGCTTGAGATCGCGATGAACGATATGGAGCAGGTGGGCCGCATGGATGGCATTCGCCAGAAGCTGGACCATTTTGGCTGCTTTTTGCGGGGGCATCACCTTGCCATCGAGGGTCTGGGCCAGACTGCCACCCTCAACGAATTCCATCGAGAAAAATGGAGCGCCGGCGTGTTCGCCAATTTCATGGATATGGACAATATTGGGGTGCTTGAGTTGGGCCAGCGCCTCAGCCTCGGCCCGAAAACGCAATAATTCCACCGCTCTGGCCTGATTGCCGGAAAGAATCATTTTCAGGGCAACGAGACGATGAAGCTGGGTTTGCCTCGCCTTGTAAACCACCCCCATGCCACCGCGGCCAAGCTCGGCAAGGATTTCATAGCCTGGAACCACTGGCCAAAAAGGATTCACGGTGATTGCAGGATCTGGTTGCGGATCTTCCGGCGGCGCAGTCAGGTCATCCCCAATGCTGTCCGCCATTCTCTCAAAGCGTTGTAAAATCCCAACCCGTCTTGCCAACTCGTCCGCTAATTCAGGGTAGTCGCGACACAACTCGGTAACGACCGGATCCTTTCCAGAAGTTTTGTCCGAGTGGAACTTGTCTAAAAAATATTCCAGGCGCATTTCGTCCATGCCTGGCTCCTTTTTTCTGACCTCTCAGGTTGCCGCTTCAGGCGGTGCAATAAATAGCATAACATGCCCAGTTTGGCCCCAGGCATGACCTCCGCTCCATGCCCCCCAGCCGGGTGATCTTTCAGGGATGGAGAGCCTTTGGGTTGGGTGTGATCCCTGTGTGATCCCCGCGCGGTTCATCCTGGTCGGAGGGAAGGTCCTGATGCTGACATCGGACCAAGGGAGAAGCGAAGGGGCGTTTTGCAAAAAAAAGTGGCTTCCCCGGGTCCAGGGAAGCCACTGTGCCTGTCCTGTCGGGCCGTCAGTTCTCGGGCGTGGAGGGCGCACCCCCCCCACAAATCCTTCGAGAAGCCTGGGGAGGCTGCGTTGGGCCCTTGTTGACCAGGGGACGCCCCATGCCCATGTTGCCCTTGGAGCCTTCAAAAACTACCGAACCGTTGAACCGTTCGACCAGTGCGAACCCGATGGGGCTAGGGCAGCATCCACTTTTTTGGCCCCGGAGTTCGTACGACACGGTCAACTGATCCCCACTCACTTTGAGTGAGGTGAATTCCACGGGCGCCAGTCCCCCTCTTGTGGGCAAGGTCGGAATCCGGGCAGCGACCACCATTTGCTTGCTCCAGTCGATGGATTTTACCTTCAGGGCGCTGGCAACGCTGGCCTCCACTTCCTTTTGGAATCCTGGGTCGTTGGCCTTCGCCCGGTTGACATTGGCTGCCAATTCCTGGGCGCTGCGAAAAACTTCCCGCATCTGGGGCTTCACGGGGCCCAGGGATCCATCGTCTTTATTGAGCCCCTGTTGTGCGTAGATGCGTAATTCCCGGGGTTCGGCTGCCGGGGTTATGGGGGTATTCAGGGAAAAGCAAAACAGCGAAATCCCACACAAAAAACCGTTTTTGGTAGCCATGATTTTCTCTTTCTGTCGTTGTTGCGTCATAAACTCTTCGGTGTTGGCCGAAGTTTCTACACAGACATACGGAGGCCGGTCTCCCAACCGGACAAACAGGGATGGATTTTTTTCTGGGGCTTTTCAGGAAAGGGGCAATTCTCCACCGATTGCATCGTTCAAATGCAGGCACGCCGCTTGCCATATCCGCCGGACGGTTCGCTCATGGATCTTCATCAACTCGGCGATTTGGGTCTGTTTCCACCCGTGGTAGAAAACCAGGCTGAAAACCTCGCGCTCGTCGCTGGCAAGGTGCCCAACGGCCTCATGAAACGCTTGCCAGCGCTCCAGTTCTTCGGCCCCCGGACCGGAATCGACAGGTTGCGGACCCGCCGCTCTGTTGTCTTCCCCTGGGGAAAAATCATGAACCACCTGATTCTTCCCCAAGCCGTGCGCCCCCTGATAATGGCGGTTCAAATCGATCAGTTCCCGTCGCACATGCTCGGCAGCCAGGCAGAAAAAAGCCCGCGTATCCTGCGGCCGCAATTTTCGCAAGGTGTTCAGCAGGCGAATGAGGACATTTTGCAACACATCCCCGGTTTGTTCCCACTGGCGCACGCCCTGGAATGAGTGCAGCATTTTCCGGGTCAGTTTTTCCATCCGCCCAATAACCCGGCGGATCAATTCATCCTGAGCCACTGGGTCCCCATCATGAATTCGGTCCATCAGGTTGTGCAGGCTGACGGTATGAAACTCTTTATCCGTCATGGTGGATTCCCCGGAAATTTGCCATGCGCAGCCCGCTAGTGTAGCACTTCTGCTCCCAAGTTGTGTGCCTTTTTTAAGGCAAAGCCGGGCCGCAGTCCGTTGCCCAGGCCATTAGGCTAATTGGCCCAAGGTTTTTTTCAGGGCACTCTTGAAATGCTCGAACGCAACCCCGTGCCAATCAGGGTCAATGCCCCGAAGGCATGTGGCACGCCCAAGACAACTGCCACCAGGAAAAGCATGACGATTGGTTGAAGATTTTCAGGGAGTATTGGTGAACAGTGCAAATGTTTGACAACTGGCCAAATGTCGATTAGCGTGTTCCATGTTAGTGCATCACATAAGAAGGAATATAGAATGGCTGTTTTTCCAGATAAAAATCCGCCCGCCCTGATTGGCTACTACCTTGGCGTAGTAAGTCTCATACCCGTAGTCGGGCTGCCATTTTCTGTCGCCGCCATTATTTGTGGTTTTATGGGCCTTTCCAGGGCCAGGTCCGCACCATCTGTTGCCGGAAAAGGCCACGCAATCACGGCCATCATCATGGGTAGCATCTGGCCCATTGGCATCCTCGTTTTTTTGGTATTCTATCTTTTGACAAAGGCAGGACGGTAGCCAGGGGGTCAGGGTATCACTGGTTGTAATGCCTTGCCGCCTGGTTTGTCTACTGGATAGGTGGCATTCTGATTCTGAAGTGCCGCCACCATGCCGGTCATCAACTGCCTGAGTTCGGCAGGTTTATTACTGGCCAGGTCGTGTTGTTCGAACGGATCGTCCTTCAGGTTGAACAACTGGTAATGCGAGCCGCCAGAAGACTTGCTGGGAAAGTAGTGGTAGATGACCTTCCAGTCACCATCGCGCCAGGTGCTGAAATAGTCGCAGCGGTGCGGTGCGTGAGGATAGTGCATTAAAAAGAAATTACTACGGGAGGTATCCGCCTTGCCGGTAAACAGAGGCTTCAGGCTGGTGCCATCTACCCCATGCCCTGCTGGAACCTTCAGGCCAGCTACTTCCAGTACTGTGGGGAACAGGTCCTGGATGGCAGCCGGTTGCACCTGCACGGCGCCCCGGGCAATGGGCAGGGCGCGCTGAGCGGTATTTTCCGCTTTGGGTTGGAGCCACGAGGCAATAAACGGCACCCGGGTCCCCCCCTCGTACTGCGAGCCCTTGCCTCCGCGCAGTGGTGCGGAGCAGGCAATATTCTGGTGGTCGCCCAAAGGGGCATCACTGCCATTGTCCCCCAGGAAAAAAACCATCGTGTTGTCGGCGACTCCCAGTTTTTCCAGGTGAACCATCAGGTCACCCAGGGATTTGTCCATCCCTTCCACCAGCGTGGCAAAAGCCTGCGCCGGTGCGCTTTTTCCCGAGCTGGTGTAATTTCCGGCAAAGCGCGGGTCAGACTGAAACGGAGCGTGCACCGCATAGTGCCAAAGGTTGAGATAGAATGGCTTTTTTTCAGCAACCGCTTGCGAAACCAGCCGATTCGCTTCCTGCGTGAGCGCATCGGACAAAAAAGTGTTGGTGCCATGATACTGGTCCAGGCCAGGCACTGCATTGGCCTTGTTGCCAGCCAGCTTGCCAAAGCCGTGCTGGGCAAAATAACTGCCCGGCTGGCCAAATGGGCCGCCGCCAATGTTGTGGTCAAAACCCAGGGCCGCTGGATCGGCTCCGGGCTTGCCTCTGGGGGCCAAATGGCCCTTGCCTACATGGATCGTGCTGTAACCTGCCTGCCGCAACAAACCGGGCAGCGTCACATCGCCTGGTTTCAGTCCGGCCCAATTCCAGTCGGGCGGGCCGTTGGGGCCGCTGTTGTTGCCGCCAGGATCGATCCAGTTGGTAACGCGGTGACGGGCGGAGTTCTGCCCGGTGAGCAGACTCACCCGCGACGGTGAGCAGACACTCATCGCACTGAAACGGCTGAACCGGATACCGAGGCTGGCCAACCGCTCCATGTTGGGTGTGCGGTAAAAGTCATTCAACGGGTACTTCCGGGGCTTGCCCTGATCATCAGTGAGAAAGGGTACCGAGGTGTCCATCACGCCCATGTCATCGATCAGGAAAACTACAACATTCGGTGGAACGGCCTGGGCTCCAGCCCCTGAAAAGCCAAGGAGCAGCGTCAGGAAAAATCGACGGAATGGCATGACTTTTTTTTCCGCAGGTCAGGGTTGGTATTCCAGGTTCAGCCACCTGTAATTGCAGATGACAATTTACGGTAGATCCCATGCTTGGAGCAAGTTTCACAATAAGGTTTCCGTGCAGTCGGCAAATTAAAGTTTTAAAAAGATCCCTTAAATAATTAAAATTGTGATGAAACCATGGGTAATCATCCATTTATTACAGGCACTAGGTATGGGAGGAATGATTCTTTTTGTGCCGTTGTATGGTCAGAATCAACACTATGAGGGACTCCTGACAGTTGATGGAATATGCATCAACGCTTTGTCATCACTCGGCATGCGATGGGTACTGTGTACCAGGCTGCTACACGGCCAACTCGCCCCCATCGCCCAAGAACCATTTGCCGCACCATTGCGGATTGTACCCTGTCCACTGTTACAGTAGTCCTGCCCCGGGGTTGCCGTGCATGCAAGCAGGTCCATGGTGTTTGGTGGTCAACCCATGGACACCATGCGCTGGATCATCCTGCGGGGGATCCCTTCAATGGGAGGTGCCTGGCATGCCGGAATCGGATGGTTCCAGGCCCTGCGAGCCTAATTGTCTTCCAACAAGGAAAAACTTTGCCGCCATGCGATGAATGGTTATGGAAGTCGGCTAGACAACAGCGGTTCTGGCCTCACCATTCAGGGCGTGCAGGCAACCGGTCTTCTGAAACTGGAAGTTGCCAGAAAGTTATGGAAATTATTATTTCCAGGTGCCATCAGAACCGAATCGATCTATCCTGCCTGCCGTTCTTACGCATTCGTCTACTTCTGCAGCGTTGTGGGAGGTAGTCTGCCGCAATCCCTTCAAGCAAACGGGGCCCTCGGGCCGATCCACCCTGCATACAGTTGTTTGGAAAGTTTTCGGCGGGATTTGCCCCTGGCACACCCGCCATAACTTTTTGTCATGATGATGCACCTCAGGGAACCCGCATGCTGGAAGCTACCGAATCCAATGCTCTGGGTGACATTCCGGCAGGGGATTGCGTTGACCTTGCAGGTTCTGCCAATTTTGCCGACACGGCGGAATTGGGCCAGCCTATGGGGGTGGATGGCATTCATCTTCTGCAAATCCCCGTTCTGATGCGGGTCAAGACTTGGGAAAGACCCCTGACCCCCACCGCCCGGGCGGTCCCTCTGCTCAATTCGCTCCCCTGGGCGCGTTCTCTGGGTACGCTGGACTTCCCTATCCAGTGCCAGGGTTGGCGCTTCCCGCTGCCCCCTGACCTGACCCTGCGCAGCAACCGCACGGTAAAACCACCAGACCAGACTCAATCCGGAACCTCTGCCCCGGATGATTTGGCTCCACCACCGGTCGCCCCTGCTGATTTACTGAGGGGCATACAGCCCACAGAGGAGATGCTGGAATTTGCCGACGCCGTGGGTGAGGTGCTTGGCATCGTTCCCGAGCCAGTCGCAGGCGGCTCCTCCCTGCTTGACTGTCAGCTTCCCGCGCCTGCCGGGTCAAGCGCCGATGTGGGCGACACCACCACGCGCATGAAGCCTCCGGCCAACATGGGGCGGCTGCGTGACCGTCTGCTCACGCTGTTACAGCCACCGCTGGAGGGAATGCTTGGCAAGGGAAAGCTGACACTCCCTTTCAAGCCCTATCCCTATCAGTTGCAAGGGGTCGCCTTCCTGATACCGCGCAATGCCGCTCTCATTGCCGATGAGATGGGGCTGGGGAAAACGGTGCAGGTGATCCTGTCGCTGCGTCTGATGCTCACTAGTGGCATGCTCAAGCGGGCGCTGGTGGTATGCCCCAAGCCGTTGGTCATCAACTGGACCCGGGAGCTGCGCACCTGGTCACCTGACATGCCTTTCGAGGTGATTACTGGCGACACCGAACAGCGCACTGCCATGTGGAAGATTTCGAACTGTCCAGTGCAGTTGGTCAATTACGAAATCCTCACCCGCGACCATGAAATAATCCTGGATCCCGAGGTTCGATTCGATCTGGTGGTGCTCGATGAGGCGCAGCGCATCAAAAGCGCCTCCAGCAAGACTGCCCTGGCTGCCAAAGCGCTAAAGCGCGATCGTAGTTGGGCCATGAGCGGCGCACCGATCGAAAACCGGGTGGAAGACCTGACCAGCATTTTCGCTTTTGTGGATCCCAAGCTGATTCCGGCGGGAACCGAACCGCGTCGCATGTCTGAGATGGTGCGCGACCATATCATCCGCCGGACCAAGGATCTGGTGGCCACCCATATGCCGCCACGCATCATCCGGGACATACCCCTGGACCTGTCCACCGAGCAGCGCGAAACCTACGACATGGCCGAGAAGGATGGGATCGTCCACCTCAACGGGCTGGGTCACACCATCACCGTGCAGCATGTCTTCGAGCTGGTGATGCGGCTGAAGCAGATCTGCAACTTCGATCCCCGCACCGGCGCTAGCGTGAAAATGGAGCAACTGACCGCTGACATGGAGGAAGTGGGGGCCTCGGGCCATAAGGCCATCCTTTTCTCGCAATGGGTGGAACCCCTGGAAAACATCGCCAGAGCCCTGGCAGAACACAACCCCGTGCAGTATCACGGCAAGATCCCGCAGCAGCAGCGCCAGCCCCTGCTCGACCGCTTCAAGTCTGATCCTTTGCACAAGATCATTCTCATGAGCTATGGCACCGGCTCGGTGGGCTTGAATCTGCAATTTTGCAACTATGTTTTCCTGTTCGACCGCTGGTGGAATCCCGCTATTGAGGATCAGGCCATCAACCGGGCTCATCGGCTGGGGCAGAAGTCGCCGGTGTTTGTCTCACGCTATATCTGCGCCAACACCATTGAAGAGCGTATCGCCCTGGTGCTCGATAAAAAGCGTGCCCTTTTCCAGGAGTTGATCGCTCAAAATGGCCCGCCAATCAGTATGGGCATGAGCGAAGACGAGATTTTTGGTTTGTTTGATTTGGCCCGGGCCAAGAAATCGGCATAATTTCAAGATGCAGATTATCCAAACCTTCCATTCTGCCTGTGTTTAAGGGCGGTTCTTGTCGGCGTTGGCTGGAACGGTTGATTCGGATAGAACAGACTTCAGTCGAAGGGCCAGGCATTGGCCGCATATCTTGACTGAGGAACACTGACGATGAGTAAGGGCCGTTTGGCGTTGGTGGTTGGTGGCGGACCCGCACCCGGTATCAATGGGGTGATCAGTGCCGTCACGATCGAGGCTCTCACCCAGCAAGGGTGGGAAGTGCTGGGTGTGATGGAGGGTTTCAAGCATCTGGTGAAAGGTTCGACGGAGCATATCCGGAACCTGACCGTGGATGATGTGAAAAACATCAACCTCAAGGGCGGCTCGATCCTGTCCACTGCCCGGGTAAACCCAACCAAAAACCCCCACGATCTTCAAGCCGTACTGGGTGTTTTCAAGCAACTCGCGGTTAACTATCTGGTCACCATTGGGGGTGATGACACCGCTTTTTCCGGCAGCACGGTGTACCAGGCGGCTGGCGGCTCCATCCGCGTGGCGCATGTGCCCAAGACTATCGACAATGACTTGCCACTGCCCCCATCTGTGCCAACTTTTGGTTTTGAAACGGCCCGACAGGTGGGCGTGGGTTTGGTGCGTAATCTGGCTGAGGATGCAAAAACCAGCAAGCGCTGGTTTTTTGTGGTGAGCATGGGGCGCGCCGCAGGCCACCTGGCGCTGGGTATCGGCAAGGCTGCCGCCGCCACCCTCACCATCATTCCCGAGGAGTTCCGCAAGGGGCCGCCCACCCTCGACAGCTTGTGCGATATTTTGCTGGGGGCCATCATCAAACGCCGCAGCAAGGGACAGGATTATGGCGTGGCCGTGCTGGCCGAGGGCCTGATCGAAGCCATTGGCGAGAAGGGGCTTGGTGCTTTGCAAGAGGGGCAGCTTTCACGGTATGGCAAGATCGAGCGGGATCCGCACGGCAACCTGCGAATGGGTGAGGTGGATTTTGGCCGCATGATCAAGGACCAGATGGCTTCACGCCTGAAAGCCTTGGACATCGACATGACCCTCACCGAGAAGGAGATCGGCTATGAATTGCGTTGTGCCGATCCCGTGCCATTCGATGCTGAATACACCCGCGATCTGGGGTATAGCGCGGTGAAGTTCCTGATCAGCGACGAGTCGGCCAGGTATGGGGCTATCATCAGTCTGGTGGATGGCAAATTGAAACCGTTGCCGTTTGAAACAATGCTCCATCCGGTGACCCGGCGCATGCAGACGCGCCAGGTGGATATCACCGGCGAAGGCTACGAATGCGCCCGCCGATACATGATCCGCCTCGATCGCAAGGATGTGGAGAGCGCCGAGGCGATCTCCCGCCTTGCCAAGGCCGGCAACATGGACGAGGCGACTTTCGTCGAGCGGTTCAGCAAGATCATCGACACCTGATCGGCTGGCATCCTGAATGCACTCGGCACCCCGAAGGCTTATCCCTTCGGGGTGTCGCTTGTTTAACCCATGCTTTGGCCTGAAGCTGTGCGTGACGGCCGGATTCCCGGGGTTTTTTGCCATTACTCCCCCCAATCCGGGAATCGAAGTCTCAGACATTGCAGTTTGATTGCAGAAGACTCTGTGGTGGCTTCTCAAGATATATGTCGATATCAATCGGGGTTTCCCCGGCTTTGCGTGGCGGTCTGTGCCTGGAACGCCTACTCTGAATCCTGACGAAACGCGGAGGCCGGAGGCAGGGGCATGGGCGGGGAATTTTCTGGCAAAAAAGCCGTGGTATTGCTAAGCGGCGGGCTCGACTCCAGCACTGTTTTGGCCATCGCCAAGAGTCAGGGCTATGCCTGTCATGCATTGACGGTGGCTTATGGGCAGCGCCACCAGGTCGAATTACAGGCAGCGGCACGGGTTGCCCGCCAACTGGGTGCGGTGGAGCAACGCGTGGTGCGGGTGGATCTGGGCAGCTTTGGCGGTTCATCGCTTACCGCCGATATTCCGGTCCCCCTCGATCGTACCGAAGCCCAGATGAGTGACTCGGCGAATGCCATCCCCAGCACCTATGTGCCGGCCCGCAACACAGTGTTTCTGTCGCTGGCCCTGGCCTGGGCTGAGACCTTGGGCTGTTTCGATCTGTTTGCTGGGATGAATGCCATCGATTACTCGGGCTATCCCGATTGCCGTCCGGGGTTTTTGCGCGCTTTTGAGCAGACTGCCAACCTGGCCACCAAGGCCGGTGTGGAGGGCAAGGGTCGGTTTCGTATCCATGCGCCTCTCTTGCGGCTCGACAAGGGGGAAATTGTCAGGCTGGGTGAGGCCCTGGGTGTGGATTACTCGCTGACACACAGCTGCTATGCACCTGACAACAGGGGGCGGTCATGCGGGCGTTGTGACAGTTGTCACCTGCGCCTGAAGGGGTTCCAGGAGGCTGGCTTGACCGATCCGCTCGATTACAGCTCATGAAGATCGCCGAAATATTCCACTCGATCCAGGGGGAGGGGCTGCTGGCTGGCATGCCTTCGGTTTTTGTGCGTACTTCGGGCTGCAACCTGCGCTGCTGGTTTTGCGACACCCCTTATTCTTCGTGGGAACCAGAGGGCGAAAAATATGCCCCGGCAGAGATTCAGGAACAGGTTCTGGCCATCGATTGCCGGCATGTGGTGATCACCGGCGGGGAGCCGATGCTCTGGCGTCAGCTTCCCGATCTGGTGGCGGCACTGCGTCTGGCCGGCCGGCATGTGACGGTGGAAACTGCTGGCACACTCGAGCTGGACCTGGTGTGCGACCTGGCAAGTATCAGCCCAAAAATGTCGGCCAGCACCCCGCGCGAGCGCGAAGGAGGCCGTTACGCCCTGATGCACGAGCAGGCCCGCTGGCGGCCTGCGGTGGTGGCGCGGTTGATGCGCGACCAGCCTTTTCAGCTTAAATTTGTTGTCGATACACCGGACGATCTTGCGGAGATCGATACCTGCGTGGCTGAACTGCCACCCACGCCCGGAGAACGCATTTTACTGATGCCGCAAGGCACCACTGCCGGGGAACTCAGCGCCCGGGCCGGCTGGATCGCCACCGCCTGTCTGGAGCGAGGTTGGCGTTATGCCCCGCGTTTGCATATCGACCTGTATGGTAATACCCGGGGAACATGAGCAAAGTCTCATCTTTGTTGCGCCACCCACTGCTTGAACCCGCGCCCCGGGTGCATTAGGCTTCACTCACCTCGCCCATAAACCTGTTCCGGAGTTTCTCCTCATGTCTCATTCCTGGCGTGGCCCGGCAGGGGCCCTTTCTATCTGTGCCTTCGGGGTGTTCCTGTGTTTGGCGGTTGTCCGCGCCGACGACAAACCCCAGGCGAAAACGGCCCTGGAAATTGACCGGATGCTGATCGACGAAATCAAAGACCGCGCGGAGGTGGAACCCAACCTCACTCATCTCAGCGATGTCATCGGTGCGCGGATGACCGGTAGCGAGAACCTCAAGAAGGCGAATCAGTGGGCCGCCGAAAAGTTCAAGTCTTACGGGCTGGAAAATGTGAAGCTGGAACCATGGGAAATCCCCGCTTCCTGGGAACGAGGATTCTGCAACATGCGCCTGGTGCAGCCCGACAATGGCCGGGTGCTCCATGGCGCCGCCCGCGCCTGGACGCCGGGCACCAAGGGGAAAATCACCGGCCCGGTGGTGGTGGTGCAGGCTACCAAGGCTGAGGAGCTGAAGGCCTATGAAGGCAAGCTGAAAAATGCCCTGCTGATTCTCAGCAAGCCCTCGGAAATCACTCCGATCCTGGAGATTGGCAAGCCCAAGGCGCCCCGTGCGCCGGCTGTGACCCCCAAGGCCACGCCCCCGGTTGCCGGCGGGCCTGCCATCCCGGCGGCTCTAGCCCCGGCCGGTGCCCCCGTGGCGCCTGGTCGTCGCGGGCCGTTCCAGGGTGGCGGCATGGGGCTGCGCCAGCAGATCACTGAAATGGCACAGAAGGAAGGCGCTGCCTGCATTCTCACTGACTCAGCCAAACCCCACGGATTACTCAACATGACCGGCAGTTGGCGTGGCACCGACCGGGCTGATGCCAATGAACCCTTGCCCGGTGTGTTTGTCACACACGACCACTATGCCCTGCTTTACCGTCTGGCCATGCGCAAAGGCGCGCCGCCCACTCTGGTGGAGGTGGAGATCCAGTCGAAAACCATTCCCGGCCCGATCGCCGTCTACAACACCGTGGGCGAGATCAGGGGCACAGAGAAGCCGGATGAATTCGTGGTGATCGGCGCGCACCTCGATTCGTGGGATCTGGGCCAGGGCACCACGGACAACGGCACCGGATCCAGTGTGGTGCTCGAAAGCGCCCGGGCACTTGGCGCGCTGGCAAAAAAGGGTATCCGTCCCAGGCGCACCATCCGCTTCGTGCTATTCACGGGCGAGGAGCAAGGCCTTTTCGGGTCAAAGGAGTATGTGAAGCGGCACAAGGCCGAGATGGTCAAGACCTCAATGGCACTGGTGCACGATACCGGCACCGGCAGGGTGACCGAAATCCCTCTCCAGGGCTTCGATGATGCCAAGCCTGTGCTGGAAAAAGAGCTGGCCATCCTGAAGGAGCTGAAGGCAGAGATCGTGGTGGGAACGCAGGGCGGCACCGATCACCTTTCGTTTGCCAGCGATGGTGTACCTGGCTTCGCTTTCCACCAGGACCCGGCGGAATACTACCTCACACATCACACGCAAAGTGACACACTCGACAAAGCCCGCTGGCCCGATCTGATTCAGGGCTCGCAAGTGATGTCAATCACCGCCATGCGCGTGGCAAATCTGCCGGAACTGTTGCCGCGCAAGCGCACCATACCCACGCGCGGCCCACGGGGCGATAGGGCACCTATGCCAACAGCCGACCCCGCCAAGCCAGTTGAAAAGCCGGCAGCCAAGGTGGAACCAAAACCGGCTGAAAAGAAAAACTGAGGCCCGCCAGCAAAGCAGAACCCCTGCCGGAACCGTTTGGTCCGTCAGGGGTTTATTTTTGCCATAGAGATTACTGAAGCCTGACCCCGGGCAAAACGCCCGTTGTTTGTCCCATCCGTTGCGAGGGTGCAGCCAGGCGGACAAGGACAAGCTGCTGCCCCGTGTCCCCGCACCCGCGCTTTAGGGAGTCGGTGCCGCACCAGCCTGAAACAGCAGACCAGCCCCGGGAGATCATCTGGTGGTCAGGTTGCTGGCCACCGTCACCCCCATGGTGTCGTCAAAAACCTCGGCAAACAACTGGTCCAGGGTGCGATAATCGAAAGCGTTGAGCAGACCCTGCTGGCCAGGGCCTGAGCCAGCCAGCACATCCAGGAATCCGTCGCGGTTGACATCGCTGACACCCACACGAACACCACTGGTGAATGCTGGTGAGCCCTCCCCAAAGGCATAGAAGGCTTTTTCAGCGTAGAATTTCTGCGCCAGCAAGGCCTTGGTGCTGAAGACCGCTATAGAAGCTGGCCAGCCTGTTGCCGCACCAACGATCACTTCGCTGAAGCCGTCACGGTCGAGGTCGCCGCCTGCCACAGTCATCTGTTGCAGGGCGGACGATGGAGCAAAGGCGTACCAGCTTGCCAGGGCATAGGCAGGATCGTTGATATCAAACAGCACCACATGCGAATTGATCGCGCTGCCGGTGATAATGAGGGAATTGCCGGTGGCATCAGGACTACACATACCCACCGTCACGCCGCCGGTGTACTGCTGGGCATAGGCATAGAACGCTTTCTCAAAAACAAAGTCATAGGAATTGAAAACACTCACCGAAGGCTGGGCGCCAGGGCCAGCGCCAATCAGGATCACCGATTCCTGCCTGCCCTCCATATTGACGACGCCGGCTGCCAGTGTACCACCGCCCAGGAACTGTGGAGAGAAGGCGTAGAAGCTGGCCGCCACTTTACCTGTGGCGGAATCGATCACCACCACCGCGGGAGAACCGCTGCCAGCCACCATCACAGCGATGGAGTCGGCGATTCCATCACCGCTGCGATCGACAGTGGTCATGTTGATCGAACCAAAGTAACCAGGGAATGGCTGGATGACCTGATCGGCACCCGTGGCCGAATGGATCAGCACATTGCCGCTGCCCACTCCGGTGACCACACTACCCGCAGCCAGACTGAACGGCTCGGCCACCTGGGGGCCTGTCGGCACGGGAAGTTGTCTGATGTTCGTCAAAACAATGTCATTGCCATCGCCACCAACATAAGAGATTCGCAGGTTTTCATCGCCTACAACGATAGTCGATCCCTCAGCCAGTCCGATGAAAGTGCCGTTGACTGGCGCGCTGCCAGTGTTGTCGACAATTTTGAAAGTACTGGCAAGGGGCGGGATGAACCCGCCATCCAGGCTCACCGCCAGCCCAACCTGCGTCAGACTGACATTGGCCGCGCGCAGTTGGGGATAGGTGGCACCAGCGATGTTTCCAGCCAGGTCGAAAGTGGCGGTGGTACTTGCGCTGACACCGCCCAGGGTGAGCGCACCCTTTGCGGCATCGACACGGCCAGGGGTGTAGGTGCTGTCGCCATCGAGGCTGTCGCCCGTGCCAAACAGTGTCAGGGTCCGACCGCCGAGGTCTTGCGTGCCAGTGAGGGTGATGGTGTTACCTATCGAATTGCCGAAGTAGGTGTCGATGGTGGTATGGGCCGTGAGCGCCAGATTCTGCACCTGAACCGCGCCACGGGTAGTCCTGAAGACACCGGCCAATTGCGTTGGCGCCGCATTGAGTTGCCGGATGGCGGAGAATCCCTCCTGGAAGAGGAAGATATCCGTAGTCGCGTCGCCCAGAACCAGCGTGCCACCGGCAGTGAAGTTCACCGGGTTGGCGAATGACCCGCCCCCCAGCAATTCCACGCGGAAAGGACTAGCCCCAGCCTGGGTGAAAGACGAGGCGGTGAGGCTGCCACCAAACACCACAGGGCCCCCCAGGGAAGTGACTGCCAAACTGCCTGTGGTGACATCCGCCTGGTAGTTTTGGGACAGTGCGCTCACCGAAGCGACAGCCAGCCGGGCGGTTTTTGCCGCCACATCCAAAGAGCCGGGGGTGCTGATGGAAGCACCCTCAAAGCTGATCGCTTTGCCATTGGCCTGGAAAAGATTTTGTTCCGCCCCGTCCACCGAGATAGCACCAGACCCGGCGAAATAAGACTGGTTGCCACTGGTTTGCACGGTGCCACCTGGCAGGCCAAGCGCGCCGACAGTGGCGATACTCAGGCCGCCTGTGAGGGCATTTAAAGCCTGGATCTGCAAAGCATCCAAATCCTGGACGGTCAGGTCGCCGCTGCCAAGCACCTCCAGGGTGTCAAAATCATTTCCCGTGTTGCCCAGCACCACCGCTCCACTGGCCTGAATGCTCACAGCAGGAACCACCATGGCGGTTCCAGCCGTTTGTGTCAGACTTCCCGTGGTCTGGATGGTGATTTGATCGACGAGCTGGGTGGAACCCAGCAAGAGATCGCCAGTGCTTCCCAGGTTGGCGGAGGTCGCATTGAGAGTGAGTGCCCCGCCAAAAAAATTGCCAGCAGCGGGCAGATTCACAATGCCACCCAGGACAAAGCTTGCCGGTTGGGTGAGGCTGACAGTCCCGGTGCCAGATGAGGTGATATCGCCTTGTTGTGACTGGAATGAACTCATTCCATCGATGACTGCGGTGCTGGTGGCAGTGAAGCTCACATCTCCAGTCGCAAAAGGCAAGTCGACCCGCAGGCCAGGGTTTTTTGCCGGGTCACTGAAGTGGAGGGAGGTGTCGCCAAAGCCGACAGTATTTGTGCCACGGCTCACATCGGTTCGCTGGGTGATATTCAGTGCGCGCAGATTAGGGATAGTGAATTTGGCGCTGGTTGTGGTGCTGGTGGGCAAGTCGGAATCGCCACCCTCCTGCACCCAGCCGATATTTCGCCCGGTGAGATTGTCGGTGAGTGTGAGGGAGAAGCCAGTGGCTGAATCACCGGTGACAGTGACATTGGTGTCTTCGCCAAGCTGCACATCCAGTGTGCCGGTGCTGGACTGGTAAGTGTACAGGCTATAAACCAGATTCTCCACAAACAGCAGGGCCACATCGTTGTTGTCAGGTCCGAAGCTATAATCGATAATTGCTGTCTTGGTGGTGTTGTTGATCGCGACCGTGCCACCATCGGGAATTGGTTGCCCTGCCGCATCGACAAAGGTCCCAATGACAGACCCGCCCGGGCCGTTCTCCACCAGCTTCTGCACAAAGCCATTGCCAGTGAAAGGTGACTCGCCATTGACGATCAGTTGTAATCCGCCAATGTTGAATTGACTGGTGTTGGAAGTTGCCAGCAAATAGGTGTTGGTGACTGGCTGCTGGTTGCCATAAATATCAAAGATGACAGCGCCTGAGCCGGTGCTCTGATTGAGTCCGGCAATATTGAGGTGGGCGGCGGCGCCCGGCCCGGGCTGCAGGGAGGATCCTGCCTCGGTGGCAACCTGACCCAGTGTGCCTGTGCCTGAAAGAGTGCCAAAGACATCAGCGTCGGCACCAGCCAGGTTGCCATTGATTTCCGCGCTGGCTTGAGAGCCAACCAGCAACAAGCCATTGAAGGCGAAGCTGTTGCCGGGGATGGTGTAAAAACCGCTGGACTCCAGGCTGAGTTGTCCTGTTCCCTTGAATTCAGTCAGGACCAACTGGCTGCCGCTTCGGCTCAATTCGAAGAGGGCGCCACCGTCAATGTCAACACTGGGCGAAGTGATGGAACCGGCATCATTGCCATCACCTACGGTTAAAGTTCCGGAGTTTTGCACAAAGGTGGGACCAGCATAGGTGTTTTCACCCGTGAAGTTCACGTCGCCACCTAGAACAGTGACCTGGCCATCACCCGAAATCAGCGCCGCCAGAGTGGTTGGTGCTCCCTGGCGATTGAAGACCAGGCTGCCATTGTCATAGATGCCGGTGGATTGGATCGAGCCCCCCGCGCCGCCTGCTCCCAGTTGCAGGGTGGTGCCAGCACTGATCAGCGTGGTGCCGGTGTAGGTATTGTCGGCGGTCATCAGCACCGTGCCAGCCTTGCCGATCAGATTGAAAGAAGCCCCGGTCACTCCCGATTGGCTGACAACCCCACTGATAACGAGGGTGGCGTCCCCGGGGCTGAACCGCGTTGCCGCACCCGTGAGGGCCACCGGCCCGGCGAGCGTGTTGGAGCCCTTCAGGTTTTGCAGCGCCCCGGAAATTCCATCGGTGCCGCCCCCGGCGATTGCCAGGGGGTTGGTTAGCTTCATGGAGAAGGCGATGGAATTGAGTTGCAGGGTCGCACCATCAGCGATCTGCACCAGGCCGCCCACGCCTGCCGAGGTGTCGGCTGTGAGGACCAGCGTGTTGCCAGCCAGGACCTGTGTGCCTCCGGAGTAGGAGTTGGCACCGGTCTTGGTGTTCACGATGTAGGAGGCTCCACCCCTGTAAAGTATCAGGCCAGTGCCGGAGAGGTTTTGGGAGATCGTGGTGAAGGCAGGCTTGTCAAAAGTAAGCTGGCCATTGTTGACAAAATTGCCAGGCAACCAGCCACTGCCGGCGCCATTGCCAACGGTGAGAGTGGTTGTCGGGTAAATAGTGGTAACCCCGGAGACGGTGTTGGCGCCGGTGACGGTGAACTTGCCGCCTCCCATGAAGGCCAGGGTGCCGGTGCCGGAAATCAGACCTGCCAGAATCACCGCCACACCAGGCAGATTGAATTCGACAGCGCCCAAATCACTGATATTGCCGATAACGGAGCCGGTTTTTCCATCGCCAATCTGCAAGGTGGCTCCATTGACCACGCTTCCGCCGGTATAAAGATTTGCCCCGGCCAGGATCAGCCGGCCGGTGCCCGCCAGTGACAAACCACTACTGACGGTTTCACGGATTCCCTGGCGGATCGTGAGGGTGGAGGTGACATTCAGCAGGGTGCTACCGTTGAAGGTGACCTGGCCGGATAAAGTGTTGGCGCCCCCGGTGTTGATCAGGGCGCCATTGCCACCCGCACCCTTTCCCAAAATGGCCAGTGGGTTGGCGATCGTGAGTCCAGCACCCTGGACGATAAGAGTTGAACCGTTGGCCACAGTGATGGAACCACTACCGGCCGCAGTGGCATTTTGCAAGATCACGGTACCCGCATCCACCGTCAATTCGCCGTCAAAAATATTGGCTTTGGCCAGTACCAGGGTGCCGCCAGCAGTGCTGGAAATACCAAATTTGGAGCTACCGTCAGTCACCACACCGGTTAGGGTCAAGGTGGAGGTTGTTGCTGCGGTCACTGCCACATTGGCGAGCAGGGTCATAGGACCAGTGAGCGAGTTGGCGCCACCAGCATTGGTGAGTGTTCCAGCAAGCTGGACCGGATTGCTGATGGTCAGGCCACTACCGCTGACAGCAAGGGTTGCGCCGCTGGCAACCACAATGGTTCCCAGCCCACTACCGGAGGAATTATTGTTGCTGAGGACCACCGTGCCTTGCAGCGCGTTGGTATCGCCATCAAAACTGTTGGCGGCTTGCAATTGCAGGCTGCCGGTGCCTTGCGAAATGATCCCGTAGCTGAAGGCGCCATCGCTGATAATGCCAGTGACTGTCAGAGTGGTGCCATTATTGTTATAGGTGGTGGTGCCGGTCAGGGTTTCGTTACCGCTTAGGGTATGATTGCCACCCAGGGCGCTAATGGTCCCGGCGGTGGAAATGGCGTTGTCCAGGGTGAATGCGGTGGAGCTGTTCAGCTCCAGGGTGGCACCAGCAAAAATCTGGATGGCCCCGGTGCCGGCTGAGCCAGCCTTGCCCACCATCACTGTCCCTTCGTTGAGAACTGTGCCCCCATCGTAGGTATTCACGCCTGGCAGTTCGAGGCGGCCACCACCGATGGTGGTCACGGAAAAGGAGTTGGCCCCGTCTGTGATGGAGCTATTCACCCTCAGGCTGGTTCCGGGCAGATTGCGAATGGCCGAATTCGCCGTGAGTGTGATGGCTCCCGTAAGGATGTTCGCACCACTGAGGGTTTGCAACAGACCCGCCGTTCCCGCCACACCCAAGCCACCGCCAGTGATCTTGTTCGCAACCGTGATGCCGCCTTGGAAAGCCAGAGTGCCGGAGGAAGCCACCAGGATGTCCCCAGTGCCCGCCGAAGTGCCAACTGCCAGAATCAGACCGGTGGTGGCCTCCACACGGGTGCCACCCGAATAACTGCTGGCGCCACTTGCCTGGAAAATGCCACCCGAGCGGTAGACGACAGAACCGGAACCGCTGATGGCAGCATTGGTGGTGAGGGGAGCAGCAAAAGTGCCATCATTTCGCTGAAAGATCAGGATGCCATTATTGGCAATCTTGCCAGCTACCGCAGGCTGGTAAACGGCCCCGCTGGCACCTTTGTCGCCCACAAGCAGGGAGGTGCTCAGGCTGATGGCGGTGTCACCCGTGTAGGTGTTGTCTTTATTGAGCTGCACAGCACCAGTTAGCAAAGTGAGTGTGCCAGAACCCGAAATCACAGCGTTGACCAGGAGAGGGGCACCCACCAGGTCGGTGCGATTGAAGACTAGCGCGCCATTGTCGCTGATGGCGGTGGAAGCAACCGAGCCGGTTGTCCCGGTGCCATCACCGAGTTGCAGCGTGGTGCCGGTGCCGATGGTGGTGGTGCCCGAATAGGAGTTGTTGGCGGTGGAGAGCAGTTTGCCGGAACCGGCGATGGATAGTCCAAAGGCACCGCTGATGACTGCTGATGTTTTCAGGGTGTTGCCGCCGCTGAGGGTGGCCAGGGTGTTGGCGGTGAGACTGATTGTTCCGGTGAGAGTGTTGCTGAAGGCCGGGTTTTGCAGGGCACCCGCGCCGCCTGCGCCATTGCCGCCCACGATGATGGGGTTGGCAACCGTAAGGGCGGTGGTTCCCTTGAACGCCAGGCTGGCACCGTTGTCAACCGTGATGGTGCCTGTCCCGGCAGCGGTGGCTGATCCCATGACCAGCGTGGAGCTGCCCGTGACGGTGGTGCCCAGGGCCCAGGTGTTGCTACCCGAAACCAAGAATTGGGCGCCACCCTTGAAAACGACCGCACCGAAACCACTGGTACTGGTGATGTTCTGACTGATGACGAGATTGGCTGAACGATTGAAAATCAGCGTGCCATTATTGGTGATCAGGCCCGTCAGACTGCCCGTGGCTCCTCCATTGCCGATTTGCACCGTGGCGCCGCTATTGATGGTGGTGACGCCGGTGTAGGCGTTATCGGCGGTGAGGGTGTAGGGACCCGACTGACGGAACTGGACATCGCCGGTGCCGGAGATGGTGCCAGGTATCACCAGGCCAGGCAAAGCGGAACTGGCAAGTGTGACATCAAAAATCAGCAATCCATTGTCAACAATATTTGAGGTGATAGTGCCGTTGGAAGAACCGTCACCAATGATCAGTGTGGCACCCAGATAGATGGTGGTGGTGCCGGTGAAGGTGTTGGCTCCAGTGAAAATCACCGCTCCGGTAAGAATATCCACCGCACCTTTTCCCGAAATGGCTGCGGCAAATTTGTAAGGTGCCGAAACGAGGTCAAGGCGATTGAATTGCAGTTTGCCATCACCATTGGGAGTATCGGTATTGAGCACCACGCTGGATGAAGCAAGGGAGCCTGTATTTCCGGTGCCATCACCCAGAACCAGCCTGGCCCCGGCAAGGATGGTGGTTGCACCTGTGTAGCTGTTTGCCGCAGTGAATCGCGTGCCTTGTTGCGGCCCGGCGACGGTCACCCCAAACGCACCGCTAATCACATTGGAGAAGCGCAGCGAACCGGTGTCGGAGGTCAGGTTGCTGAGGGTAGTATTCCCGGTCAGCGTGATGGCGCCAGCCAGCTCGTTATTCCCGGATTTGCTGCGAATGGCACCAGCCAGCAGTTGTCCCGTGCCGGTGGCTGTAATGGCGTTGGTCAGCCTGATACCAGCGGCAAGATCGAGCCCCAGGGTTCCCGAGGCAAGAATGGCGATGGTGTTGGTGCTGGCGCCCTTGGCTGTGGTCAGCATGGCTTGGGCGTCACTGATGGTGGTGACCCCGGCGTAGGTATTGCTGCCGCTGACCACATACAGGCCCTTGGCCAGGTAGGTGACCGTTCCCGCGCCAGAAAGGGTCTGATTGACAAAGCGGTTGGCACCCCCGGCATTGAACACCAGAGCGCCATTGATCACGACCGAACCAGTGGCTGTGGAACCAAAACCCGTGCTGATGGCCCCCACACTGGTGGAGGTGCCATCGCCCACTTCAACTGTCGCACCAGCGTCGATGGTCGTGACGCCCGAATAGTTGTTTGCCTTCACCAGCCGATAAGTGGCCGTGTCTTTGAAAGTGACTGTGCCGGTTCCGGTGATGGTGGACTGGATTATCACCGGGTTGGTACCAGTACGGCGGTACCAAAGGGCGCCGTTGTCAATAATGTCACCAACAACAGATCCATTGGTTCCGGCATTGCCAATAATCAGTGTTGCAGTCGTGTTGATGGTAGTGTTGCCAGTGTAGGTGTGGTCGCCGACAAACTGCACTGCGCCTGTGTTGATCAGCACCGCTCCCGCGCCGGAAATAAAAGGCGTGAAGACGAAAGGCGCCGCTGTGGTATCGATTCGATTGAAGACCAGTGTGCCTGTATTGACCACTTCCGCGGAATTGAGCGAACCGGTTGTGCCACCTGCTCCCAGAGTCAGGGTGGTGAGGGCCGCTATACTGGTTTTGCCATTGAATGTATTGTTGGCGGTAAGGATCAGATTGCCACCACCTTGCGCGCTGAGTGCGTAGGCGGCGATGCCGTCATCGATCACGCCTGTCCAGGTGAGCTTGGTGTCGGTTGCCACCTGAACCAGGGTGTCAGCCGTCAACAGGCCGGTGCCGGAGAGGGTGTTGTCGCCAGCAAGATTCTGGATGGCGCCCGCGCCGTTCACACCCGTGCCGCCCACCTGAATATTGTTGACAGCGCTGATGCCGCCTTTCAAGGCCAGGGTGGCGCCATTGTCTACTACCATGGGGCCAGTACCCGCCGCATTTTTTGCGGCCAGAATGCCTGTGGTCCCAGTGACAATCCGCGTGGTGCCATCGTAAAGGCTTTCGGCTCCCAGGATGACCGTGCCACCGCCCTGCAGGGTGATGTCATAGCTGGCGCTGCCATCGTCGAGCGTGCTGAGCAAAATCAGGGTGGTGCCAGGCAGGGCACTGATGGTGGAACTGGCGTTGAGGGCGACATCGCCGTTGATGGTGTTGGCGCCGCTCTGGTTGACAATCGCACCGACATTCCCCCTGCCCGGCCCGGCAAGGCTGACATTGTTGGACAGGGTCATGCTGCCGCCACCCATCGGGTCGAGATACAGGGTGTTGCCTGGCTGGATCAGGATGGTGCCGGTGGGGCCAGCCCCATTGGCGTTTCGCAATACCAGATCACCCTTGAAGAGATTGGTGTTGCCGTCATAAGTGTTCGAGTTGGTGACAATCAGCTTGCCCAGCCCAAACAGGGTGATGCCGTAAAATTTGGTGCCATCGGTCATGACGCCACTGATGGTCAGGTCGTTGCCGGTGCCTGGTGCTGTGCCGATGAAGATCGAAGAATTGAGCGTAATCGTTCCGCCAAAAGCGTTGTTGCCAGCGACCGTGCACAGCGCGCCCGCGTTGTCGCGCCCTTGTCCGGTGACACTGATCGGGTTGACTACCGTGATACCGCCGGTGGTGGTGCCATCCAGACGCAGGTCAGCGGTATCGACAACGGTGATGGAGCCTGTTCCAGCCGCCCGGGCTGATGCCAGGATGAGCGTGGTGCCTGGCTCAATGGTGGTGCCCCCCTGGTAATCATTGTCGGTGGAGACCGTGAAGGTTCCGGTGGACCGGAAAATCACGGTGCCTGTGCCAGAGATGTAATTGGGGATGGTCTTGGTATCGTTGCGCTGAAAAATCAGCTTGCCGTTATCGATGATATTGGATTTTGCGTCGAGCCATCCATTGACCGTGGTGTCACCGACCAGCAGCACGGTGCTGGTGTTCAGCGTGGTAGGGCCCGTGTAAGCCTGAGTGGTATTGTAAAGCACCGCGCCCGTTGACACCGTCACCGATCCTGGCCCGGAGATGATGGGTGAGAAAACAAAAGGCGTTGCCTCGGCATCGGAACGCTTGAAAATGAACTGCGATGCCTGATCGGTCAGGGTGACGGTTGGCGAGGCCAATGAACCCTGGCTGGTACTGGCGACCTCCGCCAGGGTGATACTGGAACCCGCCCCCACCACAGTGCCACCATTATACAGATTGGCATTGGTGAGAATAACGGCACCGCTGCCCTGGGTAACCAACCCGTAGGTTGCCGAACCATCATCAATCACACCATTGACTGTGATAGTGGTGCCGGCCTCGGCGTTGAGGGTGAGTTCGCCACCCAACTGAACCTTGCCGGTTAGGATCAGGGCGCTGCCAGCCTTGACACTGATCAGCGAGGGCTGATTGACAGCGATATCACCCTTGATGGTGTTGGTGCCGGAGAGATTCTGGATGGCACCAATGCCCCCGAATCCCTTGCCGGCGATTGACAGGTTATTGGCCACGGAGAATGTGCCACCTTGCACAATCAGGCTGGCTCCGTCCAGTACCACTGCGGTGGCGGTGCCGAGGGCTGCCTCATTCAGGATGGTGGTGGTGCCCTCCGTGATATTGGTGCCGCCATCGTAGGTATTTTTCACAGCCAGAGTGACCGGCCCAGTGCCGGTTGTCTTCAGGCCGAAGGTATTGGCGGCATCATCAACAACACCGCTGTAACGGATGGCCGTGCCAGCAGCGGCGTAAGTGGTCAGCAGGCCGCTCAGGGTTACCGCCCCCAGGGTCAGGGTGCCGGTGGGCACATTGATCAGCGCATTGCCAGACACCACCAGGGTCCCTGTGAGGCTATTGGTGCCAGACAGGTTTTGCAGCGCGCCCAGCGTGGTGGAACCAACGCCTTTGCCAGTGATAATGACCTTGTTGGCCGGGGCAATGCCGCCCTTCAGGTTCAGGGTGGCGCCATCGCGAACCGTGATATCCCCTTTGCCCGCGCCCGCGCTGTTGATCAGCTGGAGCGTGGCCCCTGCTGTCACATCCGTGCCCCCGGTGTAGGTGCTGGTGCCGGAGAGCTCCTGGGTGCCGATACCCATAATGGTCACCAGGCCCGTGGAACCGCCGTCGATGACTCCGGCATAGCTTTTAAACTCGATGGTATCGAGATTGAGCTTGAAGCCGTTGGAATTACCGAGGTTCAGCTTGCCCGAACCGATCAGGGTCCGAACTGTCTCGTCACCACCCAGGCCAAGAATGGCTGTCGAATCGAATTCGATGGTAGTCTTGTTGCCAACAACCTCGGCTGCCTTGGTTTTGAAATCGCCAAACAGGGTAGCAGTGCCGGTACCGAGTTCCAGCAAACTGAAAGTATTGGGCCCGCTGATGCTTTTCAGCTGGGCCGCATTATTGCTGTTTTGTATGCTGATTACCCCGGAGGACTGCAGCTCCAGTGGCTGGGGATTGCCCGTTTTGTCAAAACCGATGCTGCCGCCCACATCGATGGTGATATTGGTGCCCTTCAGGTCCGGGCTGTCGGGACTGCCAACCTCGAAGTTGGTAACCCCTTTGCCGATCAATTTCGAATTCAGGCGGATATCCCCGGTGCCCGCATCCAGTTTTCCATTCAGTTGAAAACGCAAGGATTGAGCGTAAGTGGGCGAGGCGGTGGAACTGGTGGTGAGAAAGCTGGAGTTTTTGGCACTAAGATCAACGCCGCCGGCGATCACCAGAGTGTTGACACCGGACGTGGCATCGTCATTCAGGGTGATATCCAGCAGAGCAGCTGGTTTGAAGTCGCTGAATGTAACAATATTCGATAATTTTGTGCCATAATTGATCTTGAGGCCCACGATGTTGCTGGGGGCACCAAGATCCAGATTCAGGATGGCGGAGGAGGTGGTCGAGCTGGCGATAATTCCCGTACCTGACAGGCTTTTATCGCTGGTATCGAGTGTTTGACCTGCGGCCATTTGCACCAGCAATTGCGCCCCTGTGGCGTTGGCATTGGCCAGCAGCATGTTCTCAGAGCCGGCCAGATCCAGATTCAGTATGCCCGTGGCAGAATCGAAAAGCACCACCGCCGGGGTGATACGATCTTCCAGCATCTCCATCACCGGACGCAAATAAAGCCCCCGGGGTTTTACAGAGCGGTTGACTGAAGTGTGGGGCCTGGAAGATTTGCGCCAGCGGGAGAGGAACCAGCTCATGCGACACCCCATCAGGTTCGGATCGGAAAATCGGGAGGATAATAATTTCAGCCTAAAATACCTAGACCTCCGCTAGCCTACAGAGTTCCCAGTGCCAATCCAGCAATAAATTAAAAAACTGGGAATTTGCCTTCTGCAAACTGCTACATGATATGACGGAAAACACAGGCATTCAGTTTTTTTTACCAGGCGATTGTCTAAATATAAACAACTATTGGTTTTAATAGCATTGAATTTGCCGTAGTAAAGAAAAATACGCGGACCACACTCGTCTGGAGGAAATAGGTCCGGGTGGGGTGGATATCCAGGAACAATCAGGATTAGACCGCCGGATTGCTGTCCAGGGGCACGCCATCGGGGTTTTCCGAGAGGAACAGGGCACCGATCAGGGCCCAGGTGCTGTATTCGGTGACATTGAGGGTGGCACACTTTCCCGGGCCTGAGGCGGCAAGGATTTCCAGTTGGCTATCCTGGTTCAGATCAATCATACCCACCCGAACGCCCCCGGTAGGGCGGGAAGCAGGCCATCTTGGCTATGCCCGCCGTGCCGAAGACCCCACCGAGGAGGCCCAGCCGGTGGCCAGGCCAATGATAATGGCCGAAAACAGTTTTTTCATCGGCGCCTATCAGCTGCCCGCCCGCCTTATGGATCAGCTGCAGGTAATCAAATAGGCCGAAGGCATAGAAGCTGTAAACTAACCGTGCGCGGTTTTGTACCTGCCTCCAGGGGGTAAAGTGATCGGCTGTGTCAAATGTAGCAATCTAAACTGGCACAGCATCGGCCACCAGAGAGGAGGTGAGCGGTTGGTGCGCCAATTGATGGTGCTGGGTGTACCAGATGCCGAAGCCCTGCTGCCCTGGCTATAGCGGTTGCGTTCCCGCCGGCTTTCAGGGGGCCATGCCTATTCCCTTTGCCAATCGCGGCGGCCCTATGGAAATCGAAAGGCTTGATCTGATGGCGGGGTGGCGGTTGCCACTTGTTGCATCAGCTAACCCCGTTAGCCCTTCGCAATGTTCAGGTGCCGGAATCCAGGGCCACTCCGGTGCCGCAGCTCCTCCAAGGTCGGGGAGCGTAACCAGAAGCGGTAGCAGGAAGGTGGTATGGACGAGAAAATGCACCTACTCCAGAAGGTGAAGGAGCGCGGTATCCAGGAAAACGGTACTCTCTGCGACAAGGCAGGGACGGAGCGGGTCAAACAGAAGAGGAAGGATGGGGCTTGTTGTCGCGTCCTGGAACTTCCTGGAAAATGTACCACTTATGAAAACAAGCGCACTGATAGTTCTTCAAATAGCTATTGTTCTCGTTGGCGTTGGCGCTTTTTCATTCCTGCTTTGGGAACCTCACATCGAGGGCAGAAACGCCCACGCAACGCTCTTTGAAATTTATTGCAACGACGCCTTTCTGGCGTATGCGTACATGGCGTCTATTCCTTTTTTTGTGGCACTCTTTCAGGCATTCAAGGTGGTGGGATATGCCAGACAAAACAGGGTGTTATCGCCAGCGGCCATAAAAGCATTGCGCGCCATACAATATTGCGGGATCACCATCATGGGTTTTGTTGCCGCAGGAGAAATTTTCATCCTTGTATATGGCGACAAAGAGGACCGGCCAGCGGGGGTTTTCATGGGCATCCTCATCACTATCGGAGCCATCGTGATTGCCACCATGGCGGCGATGTGTGAACGGATTTTTAAAAATGTCATGGAAATAAAATCGCGGAACGCCCCAACGGTTTAACAGAACCGGCACGGCAGCCAGCATCAATATCGCCATGGGGGCCTGGTGTACTTGCGGGGTGATCGGAGGAGCATGCAGGATTTGGCCGACCAATGCTCACCGCAGATCCGAATCCAGTCCACCGGCATGGTGAGTTGCCAGGGTTTCACCGAAATCTTGCGGGTTTTGCTACCCTTTCTGGGATTTTAAGAACGGGGATTCCCTACTGTAACGAATAGGCAGCGGCAGGTTGTCATTCAACGCCTGGGACGGAAGCTCTGCGGTCTTCCGTTTCAGCTCTTTTGCCAGGTCAAGACTTCGCCAACAATACCAGCTTCCAATGGTTGCATAAGGTTTCCATTTGTCCGCAATTTTCAGGCTTGAACTTTTGTCAGGTAGCTCCGGCAACTGGTAAAGGTTGCGAATCGCGGTACGGACCCCCAGGTCATCGTGAGGAAACACATCGAGCCTTCCAAGAGAAAACATCAAGAACATTTGCGCTGTCCATTTACCAATACCACGAACCTTGGTCAATTCATCGATTACGGCCTCGTCGCTCTTTCGGGCAATCGTCGAGAGCTTGATTGTCCCGTCAAGCACTTTGGCAGCAAGATCAGAGATGAACCCGGCCTTTTGGTTTGACAATCCCGCTGACCGCAGGTCATCCTTGGGAAGCCGGCTTAGAGATTCCGCAGTAACGAGGTCAGGACCAATCTTTGCCTCAAGACGCATCCGGATCGTCTTGGCAGCGGCTGTCGATAACTGTTGCGAAATAATCGAGCTTACCAACATCCGAAAGCGATTTCGCTCAAGATTCACCCGGAAAGGACCAACCTGCTGAACAACTTCATACAGAATCGGATCCGCCTTCATGAAGTGAGCATTCAAGGCCGCCTGCTGGATAGCCGCTCTTGGCATCTGCGTTCTCCGTAACAGGAAAGCGGCGCACCATTTCGCTCCGCATGTGCGATTTTGCGAAAATGGATATCAAACGAGACGCGTGTTATAACCTGGGCTTTGATATTTTCTAAAGCAATGGAAGAGAATCACGAGACCCAGTAGGAAGAAAAAGTCAACCGGTTGGAGTCTAAGGAGGTCTTCGGCAACAGCCAGAGACTGCAATTATCACTGGCATGCCCGTCGCTAGCCGTCTGAGAGCAGGCCGCATCACTCCAAGTCCATAAAGCCTTTCCTGGGGAAATCCAGTCACCTGTACCCCGCTCGGTGGAAGGAGCGGGGTCCAGGTGGGATGGATATCCAGGAACTATCAGGTTCAGACCGTCAGATTGCTGCCCAGGGTCACGCCATCAGTGTTTTCCGAGAGGAACACGGCATCGATCAGGGCCAGAGAGTTGTAATCGTAGACATTGAGGGTGCCACGGGTTCCCGGGCCAGAGCCTGCCATGATTTCCAGCAGGCCATCCCTGTTCAGGTCACTCACGCCCACCCGAACGCCACCCAGGAAGTTGGGGCTGAAAGCGTAAAAGGCCTTCTGGGCCATGCCCGCTGTGCTGAAGACCACCACCGAGGGAGCCCAGCCAGTGGCCGAGCCAACGATAATTGCCGAAAACAGTTTGCCATCGGCTCCCATCAACTGCCCGCCTGCCACACTGATCGGCTGCAGGTAATCGGAGGGACTGAAGGCATAGAAGCTGGAGACTGTCCGGGTGACCGCCGTATGGATGTCGAACAGCGTCACATGCGAGTTCACCACGCTGGCGGCGATGATGAAAGAATTCTGTTTGATATCGGGACTGGTCATGGCCACCGTCACCCCGCCTGTGTACGACTGGGCGTAGGCATAGAAGTTCCGGTTCAGGTTCTGACCGGTCACTGCATCGAAAATAGTCACGGAGGGCTCGGCTCCCGCTCCGGCGCCCACAGCAATGATGGTGGTGACAACTCCATTGAGGTTGACCAAACCCCCGGTCACCGTGCCACCGCCCATGAACTGCGGCGCAAAGGCGTAGAAACTCTGGGATACCCGACCCGTTGCGGAATCGATTACCACCACTGCCGGGGAGGCCCCACCCGCCACCATCACCACTACCGCGTCAGCCACGCCGTCGCCGGAACGATCGACAGTGGCCAGGTTGACTGAACCGGTATAGAACGGGAACGGCGTGATGACCTGCTCGACACCGTTGGCAGAACGGATTCGCACTTGCCCCAGACCAATCCCTGCTACCAGGCTACCCGGTTCCAGACTGAAGGGCTGGGCCACGACAGGGCCGACTGGCAAAGGTACACTGCGCACTACCCGGGCGGTGATGTCGTTTTTGCTGGCACCACCGAGATAGCTGATGATAAAGCTCTGGCCGTCGACCGTGTAAGTAGCACCTTCGGGCAACCCGTTGAAAATGCCTGATACCATGGCACTGCCGGTGTTGTCCACCAGTGTGAACACCATTCCCACGCCCGGAGCATAGTCGCCCAGATTCAACGCCAGATCTGCGTTGTTGAGGGTGATTTTTCCCCCGGTTTGCATCAGGGTGGATCCGGGTCCGTTATCGGTCTCCACTTCCCCGATGACGAAACCCGCCTCGCCCGCACCCAGGGTGAGGCCACCTTGCTGGGCCGCCACCAAACCTCGGGTCAGCGTTGAAGCCCCGCTGAAGGTGTTGGTTAACCCCTTCAGGGTGAGGCCGCTGACGATATCCACCGGGCCAAGAATCTGGATGGCCGCTCCGATACCAGTGCCAGTGGTATCAATGGCGAGCGGTTGGCCGTTGACCACCAAGCCACTGATCGCCACCGGGGCGCTGTTGGTCCTGATGGTGCCCATGGCCAGGATCGTGGAGGCACCCGTGATCTGATTCAGCCCGCCCCGGAAGTAGAAAACTTCGTTGCCATTATCTCCCAGGGTAACCTCACCACTGTTGTTGAATGTCACCAGATTGGTAATAGTAGTGTTGCCGAGCAGGGTGACCGGATAAGCACCGGCAGACTGATTGAGATTCAGTTGGCTGGCAATCAGGGTGTTGTCGAATTCGACGCCGTTCGAACCGAGGAGGGAGAAATCGGCTTGCCCGGTCAGAGCCACAGAATTGGCAAAAACCAGGGCTGAGGAACTGGCGGTAACGACCAGCTCGGCGGCCTGGATTGCACCGTCAAACCGGTTGACACCAGCCGCGCTGGTATCCCTCAGCGTTAGTGTACCGGCAAGGGTGACAGAACCCGGAACTTCAAGGCTTGCCGAGGTTCCGAACAGCTCCACCCTCATGTTGTTTGCAACAATGTTTCCACCCAGCGAAGTCGCACCGGCATTGGCCTGCACCAGGAGGTTGCCCAGGGAATACACCGACCCGGTCACAACAACTGAACCACCCACCAGGTCAACATTCCCGAGTGGCGCACTGGAGGTGCCGATGGTGCCACTCACCAGGATAGACCCGCCAGCACCAAGAACCAGGTTAGGCGTTCCCGCCAGCCCGAGGATATCGGCGGCCAAATTGATGGACTCCTGGTTGCCACCAGACTGGTCGTAGGCGCGCACCATTCCGTCCGTAGCCAGGCTGGCTGTGTTGGCGATGCAGTTCACACTCGCACCGGTTTTGCCATCCGCCCGAAGCAGACCATTCAGAATCAAGGATTCGGCATTGATAGTGATGCTTGCCATGCCGGTAGTGCTGAGCAACACGGTTTCTGGTAGTTCCAGAGATGTTACCGCGGTGATGCCCAGGGTGGAGCCAATCGCCTCCAGTCTGGACGAGGCGATCAGAATACCACCCGTGGTGGAGGTGATGGACTGGTTCGTCGCACCATCCATCACAATATGCGAATCGGCGGCGGCGGTGGTCAGGCTGATGTCGCCCGCAGCGCGCAACACACCACCGGGAAGACGCAGGTTCAGATTGCCAATCGTGCCGATTACCAGGTTCCCAGACACATTGTCCGCCCGGGTGAGGGTCAGGTTGCTGGCGTCTTGCACGCGAATACCATCTGCCACCAGGATTACCAGGGAAGAGAAATCATTTGCAGGGTGGTCAAGCAGCACCGTGCCCAGGGCGTTGATCGTGACCAGGCCGGTGGAAATTGCCGGGCCTGTCTGGGTGATGGACCCACTAGCAACAAAATTGAGCACGCTGGAAGTGGTCACGCCGACAGATAGATTGCCAGTCGCATTCAGGGTGACAATGCTGGCTTGCACTGTTGCGGTTGAGAGTGTGCCAGTTGCAAATAACTGAACCAGGCCGCCAGCGCTGGCGGTTACCGCACCACCGAAACGATTGGCCTGGCTATTGAGGGCAATTTCTGTCGCCGCCGAGAAGAATGAAGCGCCAGCCATATCCACCGGGGCTGTTTGGGTGATGGAGCCAAAGTAACTGGCCAGCAACAAACTGCCCGTCACATCCAGACCGGATCCGCCGATGGTGATGGCCGTGGATTCGCCCAGGGTCAAGGCCACTGTCAAATTATCCCTTACAGTCAGGCCATTGAGTGCGACTGAATTGCTACCTGTGGCAACTGTAGAGCGCTGTGAAATAATGAGTTGGCCAGTGAGGGCTGGATTGATCAGCAGGGCAGTGGCGGTGGCGCCGTCGATGGCATCACCCCCGAATTGCACCCAGGCAATCGGCGAAGTGGAGGCGGGGCTGATAATCAGGCTGGTGCTGGCGCCCAGGTCAGAGGCCGCCAGATTGGTGTCTTCGCCCAGTTCCACCCGGAGGGTGCCGGCGCTGGCATCGTAGGTGTATGCGCTGAAGTTGTTCACCATCAGCAGCACCACATCGTTGGCCTCAGACCCGAAGTGGTAGTGCAGGGTGCCGACCACGCCGGGGGCGATGGTGATTTCGGCCCCTTCTTCGAGAACTGCGCCGGTGTTGTCGGTGAACCGGCTGGTCCCCACTGAACCGCCCTGAGTGAAGTTGATCAGGGTCAGTACCGTGCCCTGATTGGCGATGGTGTTGATGGGTGTCAGAATCAGGGTGGAGCTGTTGAGGTCAGCATCAAGACCCCCATTGAGAATCAACCCGGTGCTGGTGAGAGTGGAACCGGTGTCGGTGATTGCGAAAGACATGGCCCCCTGACTGGCGAAGTCGAGGTCTGTAGCTGTGAGGAAGCCATTGTTGCTTTGGCCGGGGACCACAATGGACATGAGACCGGCCTGGGCGATAATGGCACCCACCACTCCGCTACCTGTCAGGATACTGCCCGAGCCCAGGATGACAGAAGCCGGAATGGCACACGAAACCTGCAGGGTAACAAAGTCACCCACCACCAGCGAACCGGTGAAAGGGCTGTCTGTCAGCAGGGCAAATGTGTTGGTGGAGAATAAGCCCATGGTGAAAAGAATAACGCCATCCCCGAAATATTCTGCCGTCAGGTTGATTGGTCCGGTTTGTTGATATTCCAGCTCGCCCAATACTAGAAAGACTGGTGATTCCAGACTGCCCTGCTCGGCGATTTGCAGCAGGCTGCCAGCGTCGATGAAAGTGGTGCCAGTGTAAGTGCTTTTTCCTGATAGCTCCACTGCCCCCTGGAACACCGCAAATTCGCCATCGCCAGAAATCACCGCGCTGATAACAAAAGGGCTGGCCGGTGTATCGGTGCGATAAACCCCCAAACCACCTCCCGCATTGAAAATAATTGACTGCGAGGCCAGCGACCCGCTTGCCGCGGTGCCATCGCCAAGAATGACACCGGTGCCAATGATGGTGGTCGAACCGGTGAAGGTATTGTCTGCGGTGAGGACCAGGTACGAACCATCAGGCCCGGTGACAGTAAGGCTGTTGTCCAGCGCGCCGTCATCAATCACGCCATCGACCTGCAGGGTGCTGATACCCGATAGGGCAATCGTGCTGTCGTTGGTCAGGGTGATGGCTCCCTGAATCAGGTTGTCGCCGTCGAGCACTTGCAGGGAACCCGCGCCTGCAACGCCATCCCCGGAGAGCCGGATGGCGTTGGCCAAAGCAATCGATCCACTGATTTGCAGGGTGCCGTCCACCAGCACCGAGATCAGGCCGGTGCCGGCGGCACTGTCGTTGGTAAGCAACAAATTGCCGGAATAAACCGAGGTGGGACCGGCGTAAGTGTTGACCCCGGCAAGCTCAAGAGTGCCGTTGCCACGGGAAGTGATGCCGTGGATATTACCAGCATCACTGATGACTCCGGTCAGCCGCAGGCTGCCATTCTCGACAAACGATTCAATCGTGCCTGCCAGCAGGATATTGCCCTTGAGGGTGTTGTCACCCGCAAGGTTTACCAAGGCTCCCGTGCTGAAAGGGCCACTGCCCGCCAGGACCAGGCTATTGGCAATCGACAGATCTGCCACAGTGCCATCCAGTTGCAGGGCGGCACCGGCGATGACCAGAATGGCCCCTTGCCCAGCGGCGGTATTATTCGCCAGGGTGAGGCGGCCTGCCGAAACCAGTGTCCCACCCGTCTG
>QWOS01000015.1 GCA_003669555.1 Planctomycetota bacterium | reverse complement strand
GTTACCCGGCCAACGCCTGGGGCCTCTACGACATGCATGGGAATGTCTGGGAATGGTGCCAGGATTGGTATGCTGACTACCCTAAGCAATCTGTAACCGACCCCCGCGGCCCTGAAGTTGGCTCGTATTGCGTTAATCGTGGCGGCAGTTGGAGCTACGAGGCTGCGAATTGCCGGTCGGCGATCCGCAACTGGTTTGTTCCGTCGATCCGCGACAACGGGCTCGGTTTTCGTCTTGCCCTGAGTTCCTCCGGAATCCCCAAGTGAGGTTGGTACAGGGCAGGAGCGTAGCCGGTTGCCGGAGGCACGGAGGGGGCGGTGCGGAGCCCGCTCCCGGAGCTGCCGGAGTCAACTGGCGGAGCGGCTGGGGGGTGAGGGAGCAACACCGGGCTACCGGAGACCCTGGTGCGCGGCGGGCGTGCCCGCTGGAAGATTGAAAACGAAACATTCAATACCCTTAAAAACCAAGGCTACCACTTTGAACACAATTACGGCCACGGCAAGAAAAATCTGCCGGTGGTGCTGGCGATGGTGATGCTGTTGGCTTTTTTTTGGTAGACCAGGCACAACAACGATGCTGCCCGTTGTTTCAAGCTGCCCGGGCAACATGCGATTATAATAAACGATAGCTCTGAAATAAGGTTCGGTGTTATTTTCTGGCCCATGCATTTGATTCAATCAAGGATCTCCTGGTACTCATAGCGGGAGAAAACAAGATGCGCCGTAAATGTTTCAGACAAAATTCCTTTTAATCAGCAGTGTGAATGTTCCCTTTTTTCCTTATCGTTTCTCTCGATGGTAAATCAAGAGCTGCTTGCCTGACCAGAAACCATGCATTGCGTTGATACCACCCCAAATAATGTTGATATGGGTGCTATCCGGTGACCTTTGGTTGGGGCGCCGGGAATTACTGAGGTTTGACCTGCCATGGCATGGTCGATGAGGGGGAGCAAACAGGCAGGCAAGGGGTTCTTTGTTGATGATCCTTGGCCCGATACCTGCCGCAAGCCCTGTCAGGAACCCATAATGTTTTTTACCGGAAGAAAGGTTTTCCCTGGTTAGCCTTCCGGGCAGGAATCCATGCGGTATCACCAATCCGGTTTTCAGGAAAAAACTCCAGCACAACGGCAGAAAAACTCCTGGGGAAAGCGATTATCAGGCCAAAGCTCCTGAATAATCGCCCCCCCCCGAAGGAATGGTCCGGCTCGATTATTTAGCCGTAAATCCGTTACAACGGACAGGGCCATTAAACCTTTCCACCAAGGCAATGGCGCAAGGAGACGAATAACACTCCTTCAAAGGCCCTATTTTCACGCCCACTTCCAGCACACCACTCTTCACCTGAAATGTTGTCAATTGCACTTGCTCAACAGAATCGCCCCTCCCTTGGGTAGCTCCCTCAGCATAAATAATAACCATCTGGTTTTGCCAATCAATTTTTCTCACATTCAGGCAAGAAATCCATCTTTTTTCTACCGCCAAATTCGGTTGGCTTCGGAAAACCTTCAGCATTGGGATGCCCCTCTTGGGTCTCCTGGGTTCCCTGGGTTTCCCGCCCTCCTCCGTGGCTTCCATGTCTTCCACATTATTCAGGAGACTTTGCCACTGGGGACTGTTCCGGAAAACCCTGATCGACTGGGGCTCATCCGCCCAGGCCCGGGCCCATGGCAAGGGAAAGAGAAGGAACCACCCAAAAACCAGAAAGGCAACGGCTGCCAGAATCTTTGTCCTGGCAGGTTTTTTTTCCGCCAACCGTTTGCGTCTCATTAGCAGTGCGTCCATTTTTCTCTCCCTGACCCTGTTACAAACATGGTTAAGTTGCATTGTCAAAAACCACCCCGGCTGCCCCGATATTGAGACAAACCTTGAAGCACATCCATCATTTTGATTGGGCATCGCCAAGAACCTGAACCGATCCCGTGTAATTTTCCACCAGCACCAACACCACGGGGCTGCTAGCAGCCCGCTTTGCCGGACCCATTTTCAGCTCCGTCGTCATTAAATAGCTGGGCCCTTCCTGGATTCGGAAATTGGTCAAGTCAATTTCGTGGTTTTCAATGTCCGGACTGGCTGCTTTACCCAGGGAATAGGCCAGAACCATCTGTGTCGACCAGTCAATTTTCCCGACATTCAGGGCCACTTCCAGTTTTTCCTGGGCTGCCTCCTTTTCCGCCAAGGCTTCCTTCATTTGTTGCTTCCGCGATTCTGCTGTTACAGGCTTTGGCCCAGCTTTTTTCCTGGTGAGCGTCAGTAAATCCTCCAGTTCACGCAACACAATCAGCTCCGGCTTGCCATTGAATGGGACAGGGCTGTCCGTCCAAAGGCTGGCGCTGGCGATAGGCTCAATGGCCCTTCGGCACTGGATTGTTTTGTTATCGGGCCCGAAACTGAACATGCCCTTCCTGGCAAATGGATCAACAAAGTAACCTATTTTTATGGGGCAATCGAAACGGTCAACCACCGCAATGGCATAGGGCTTATCCCGCCGGCCATTTTCCGGCCCGTATTGAATATCAATGGTCATATTGCCATCTGCGATTGAATACCAAAGAATCTCAATACTCCTGCTGGCAGGCTGGGAATTCGAGTAGACCACCACCATCTGTTTTCGCCAATCGATATTCACCACCACCATCGGTTTTCGCCGATCGATATGCTTGCCCATTTTCCTTTCAAGGTCGTATTTGCACTGCTTTGCCGTCATGGAACTGGGGCGGCTAGTCGGCTCGGGATAAAGATACAGGCCATATGCTCCTTGGGTGGCGATGGCTAGCTCCTCGGAACTCCGGATAATTTCCAGGCCACCTTTGAAAGAAAAACCAAGAGAGTTATCCCCCCCAGCCCAATAGCTTCCTGCTGCCAACGGCCTTTTCCCGTAAACCGGCTCCTCTTTGGCATGTCCAGAGGGTGAAACAAACTGGGCCAGAATCATAACAGCAACCAGCCGGGAAAGGGGTCGCGGGATCCCCATACCCTGGAAAAATTTCAGACCAGACAATTGGGCAATCATGAAAGCCTCCTCCCGCTGGATGCGGTGTGGTTGAATGTTGTAATTTTGTGACCCTATTCTTGTAAACGGATCTGCCTGCTCCAACCGGACACCCCGGGGAAATTATTTCTGTCACTTTGCAGCGAAACCCCTTCCAAGGCAGTAAAAATGAGGAAGTGCCCGGCCTGTCACACCAGCAAATGTTTTCAGGGGGTGATCCCAGGAAGAAAAAAGCTGGCTTGCCGGGCGAGGGTCCAGCGTGACAACCACCAACCGGTTTTTCTTCCCGTCGCTTAGTGCCAGAGCCCGGGCATACCAATCAACCAGCACGCCAGCAGATAGTCCCTTTCGGAAGGCATAAATGGGCTCCCAGGCTAGCCGCCCCGTCCTGGGCTGAAAATGCCTGGAACGCTGCTTCAGGCCGGCTAAAATGCCCCGCCGGGAATCCATTGCCAAGGGTCTTTTTTTTTTGACCATCCACCCACTTCCCGACAGGGAACGAATCGGATAGGCTAATCCTGTTCCTTGCGCCTTCCCCGCGGGGCATGCCATGTCCGAAAGCAACCACGAACTCGTGCTTGACCTGCTTGAACTCCATCAGGAAGCCCTCGACCGCGGGGAAAACCCTGAACCGGTACAGTTATGCCGCAACCATCTTGAACTGCTCCCCCAACTGTTAGCCTGCCTGCAGGATCTGGAGCGATGCGACAACCTGATGACGGCCAGCTTCACTCCATCGCCCCACCCCCCGATAACCGAACCGCGCATCCTGCTGGGCCGTTACCGCCTGGAAGGGCTATTGGGTGAGGGAGGGCATGGGCAAGTCTGGCGGGCCTTCGACACTGAACTGCAACGCAAGGTAGCCATCAAGGTACCCAAAATGCGGCGCATGCTGGCTGAAAGCGAACTCAGCCAGTTGCTTGCGGAGGCCCGGCATGTGGCGCACCTCCATCATCCGGGTATTGTCGCCGTGTACGATGTGGCCCGCGAAGGTGCCGGGCATATCGTTATCACAGAACTGGTTGAGGGCACCAACCTCGAAAAATTCATGGTGGCTGGCCCCATTCCGGAACCCGAGGCTGTGGCTATTGCCGCGCGTCTGGCCCGGATATTGCAACACAGCCATGAGCAAGGGATCATTCACCGCGATATCAAGCCCTCCAACCTTCTCCTCGAGCCAGATGGTCAATTGCGGGTCTGCGACTTTGGCATCGCCACCACCACGCAAGAGCTGCCCGATCCGCCTGATGCGCACTACACCCTGTCCTATGCCAGCCCTGAGCAGATCCTGGGTCAGCCGCTCGACGCCAGAACCGATATCTGGAGTCTGGGGGTGGTATTGTTTGAGATGGTCAGCGGCACAGCCCTTTTTGGGGGCGATCACCCCAGTGATGTCCACGATGACATCCTCTCCCGACCAACCCCGACCATCACTACCGCCAGTATTGCGCTGAACACCCTCTGCCACCGTTGCCTGGCCAAATACCCCGAGGACCGTTTCAGCTCTGCGGCGGATCTGGCGATGGCACTGGAAACCCTTCAGGCCAACCTGTCCCGCAACCGCCGTCGGCGGCAAATGCTTGACATAATCCTTAATGTTGGCATTTTTGCGTCTCTTGCTGCCGGCGTGCTGCTGCTGCTCAACGCTTCTGCCCTATCCGGTGGCGGCCCAGCAGGATCGGATTTTACGGATACTGGTAAAAGTAGACAGGAAAGTCCCCCAGCCCTGCCAATCTCCTACCCGATCGGCTGCCCGCCCCTGCTGGACTGTTGCCGTGCTGTCGACCCGGCTGAAATGGTCCGGCTTCGGCACGCCTGGGCAGAGTACCTGGAACAGCCGGCCAGACCGACTCTCGGTATCAATGGGGTATTGATGGCCCCTTTCGTACTGATACCTCCGGGCCGGTATATTGCACGGAATCCGGCCCGCCACCAGGATGACCAGAAAAACATCCAAGGCCAGCAGGTGGTGCTAACCCGCCCTTTCTACCTGGCTCAGCACGAATTGACGCAAAGGCAGTACCAGTCCATCACCGGCATCAATCCAAGCTGGTTCAGCTCCCAGGGCGGTGGCATGCAGCAGGTCGCTGGCATGGACACTACGGACTTCCCTGTGGAAAGTATTTCCCAAACCCAGGCGCTGGAAGCATGCGAGATCCTTCGCAAAAAAACCGGAACCCGTTTCATGCTACCCACCGGAGCCCAGTGGGAATACGGTCGCCGCGCTGGTTCACTGGGTGTATTCCACTGGGGTGACAATTTCACCGGCGCTGAAGCCAATCTGGAAGGGCTGATGCCCGTTGCCAGTACGGGGAGTGCTATGCGAAAAGGCCGAACCTGCCAGGTGGGATCGTATCCACCCAACGCCTTTGGCCTGCACGATATGGAAGGAAATGTCGCCGAGTGGTGCGCTGATAGGCACAGCGACCAGGAATCCGGGAAAATCCTTGTGGACCCGTTCCCCCAGGAGGGCACGATTGGTGTCTTGCGGGGTAACTCGTGGCTAAGCCTGGTAACAGAAGCCCGGACAGCGCGTCGGATCAGCCTGGGAACCATTCCCGCCGCCACTGGTATGCGGCTAGCCTGCGCCATTGATTGAGCGATCCGCAATATCCCCGTCGTCGGCTCCCGTATAGGCCTTGACCAACACCCTGCCGTCAGGGCAGATTGGCCATGCGCCGCAGGGCCAGAATCAGGGCCTGCGTCCCCTTCTTGCCCATCCCCTGCGCCTGAACCGCCAGGTATAGTTGCTGGGCCAATGCCAAGCCTGGCAGGACCAGGTTCATGCGCCGGCCCTCCTCCAGGGCAATGCCCATGTCCTTGATGAAGTGCTCCACATAAAAGCCAGGTTCGTAGTCACCCTTCAGAATGCGTGGCCCCAGGGTGCTGAGCGCGAAGCTGCCTGCTGCGCCCCCGGAAACCGACTGGAGCACTTTTTCCACATCCAGGCCGGCCCGGGAAGCGTAGACCAGCGCCTCACACAACCCCATCATGTTCCCCGAGATCAGAATCTGATTGACCATCTTGGCGTTCTGACCAGCCCCGGGCCCTCCCTGGTGCACAATGGTTTTTCCCAGGCACCGGAAAAGAGGGAGGACCGCCTCCAGCACATCCGCCTCACCACCTACCAGGATGGATAAAGCCGCATTACGCGCACCGATGTCGCCGCCCGTAACCGGCGCATCCAGGCTGAAAACGCCCTGCGCTTTGGCCCGGTCATGAATCTCCACCGCCAGCCCAGGTTTGCTGGTGGTCATATCGACAAGGATGGTTCCCGGCCTGGCCCCAGCCAGGGCGCCCGTCCTACCCAGAAAAACTTCCTCCACATCCGTGGGAAAGCCAACGATGCCAAATACCACCTCACACTGGCTGGACAACTCCTGGGGGCTGTCTGCCCATCTGGCCCCTTTTTGCAACAATCCCTCCGCCTTGGCTCGTGTGCGGGTGTGTACCACTGCCTGGTAACCGGCAGCCATCAGGTGCCCGCACATGGAATTGCCCATGACCCCTGTACCCATCCAGCCAATCGTGGTCTGGCCTGGTTGCGCTTGTTCTGGCATCTTTTGTCCACCCTGATTGCCGCTGATCCATCCTGAAGGCGAATCTTAGGGAACCAGCCACCTTCTGGTCAGCAAACCCTTCGGCTGGGCTGCCAGATTCTGGATATTCACCAGTACTCCCTCAACCAGCACCTTACAGCTCCTCAAGGCCATCAGAATCGGTATTTCCGGTTTTTAACCCCCTGATTATCACTGTTTTACCAGCCTTGCAGGCCGCATCCACCCGTTTCATCCGCCACTCTAGAGAGAAGAACCTCTGTGGCATTCGCCGGAGGTCATTCTGACTTGGGATGGAGTCGGGAATGCGCATTGGTAATCCGCGCGTGATGTTTCTGGTTGCCCTGGCCATGTTTTTTGGCGGGTCGGCCATTGGAGTCAGCCTGCCCTTCTGGGGCAAGGCCCGGGTTCCGCTCAACCTGAACGGGGAACTGCTCGATTTTTCCAATGAGAATGGCCCCGATCGCCGGATCTGGTCTCCGGCCCTGGGCGAGAAGCGGTCCCTTTATGTCTACTTGCCACCAGGTTACGACCCGGAAAAGCCGCATAAGGTACTGTTCTGGCTCCATGCCTACTTGCAGGATGTCGGTTGGTTTCCCAAAAATGTCATCCCGATGATCGACAAACTGATCCAGGAGGGACTTCTTGCCCCGATGGTTATCGTCATGCCTGACGCCAACCTGACCCGAAAAAAAACCTTGGGTTTCACCCCGGCTACCCAGTATATGGACAGTGAACTGGGTCAGTTCGAGACCCTGATCATGACTGATATCTGGGACTTTATTCATAGCAGCTTTTCCCTCTCCGAAAACCGTCACGACCACATCCTTGCCGGCGCCAGCATGGGCGGCGGAGCGGCTGTGCGCATCGGCATTCGTTATCGTGACCGCGTGGGTGCGGCCATCAGCGCATTTGGGCCACTCGACCTACGCTATCAGGACCACATGGGCAGATTCCTGGGCAATAAACCGCGCGGTGAACCACGCACCGAGTTCAATCGGCCGCACCTGCCAATTGCGCGCTTCGCAGGGATCCCAATCCGCCTGCGGCAATTCGCTCACCCTCTTTTCAATCTCAGCGATCCTGATGTCGCCCAGCAAATAGCGGCGCAAAATCCCCAGGATATGCTGACAGATCTGGATGTGAAGCCCGGTGAGATCGATCTGTACATCTCCTACGGCCGTTTCGATGAATACAACTTCGATGCGCAGGGACGCGCTTTCGCCCAGCTTGCGCGGGACCGCGGCCTATATGTGGAAGAAGCTGAAGACCGCTGGGGACACCACACGGTCCGCACCGCCATGCGATTGCTGCCCGGGTCGCTCGATTTCATCAACCGCCAGTGGGGCTGGATTCCAACCCCCTGAACGGTCTATTGCCGGGGTATGTTGGCATGCTCGCCGAAATGCTGCAGGATGCCATTACCCTCTTCGTGGTGATCGACCCCATTGGCACAGTCCCGCTATTCCTGGCTCTCACCCGCCACCTTGATCCACCTGCGCGCAGGCGTGTGGCTGGACGGGCCATTTTTGCCAGTGCAGGTGTGCTGGTGGCATTTTTATTGGTGGGACAACCGCTTCTGGCAGGGCTGGGCATTGGCCTGCCTGCCTTCAAGATCGCCGGTGGCGTAGTGGTGTTTCTGTTCGGCCTGCAGATGGTTTTTGAAACCGAGCAGAAAAACAAGGATGCCCATGCCGAGGCAGGCCATGATATCGCTATTTTCCCCTTGGCATTTCCCACTATCGCCGGGCCAGCTTCGATGCTGACGGTAGTCCTGCTCACCCAGCCTGGTCGCGCTGAATGGAGCCATGTGGCCCTGGTGGCTGGACTGCTGGTGGTCATCCTGAGCCTGACCTGGGTGCTGTTCCTGTCAGCCGAGCCCATCCAGCGCGTATTGGGCCGGGCGGGAACCAATCTCATCAGCCGGTTTCTGGGGCTGCTTCTTGCAGCCCTGGCTGCCCAGACAGTGCTGGGCGGCCTGGCGGACTTCTTTGGCATTCCGTTGGCTGTCAGCCAACCACCGGCGAACTGAAAAACGAGAAAATCCCCGCCTGACAGCCACCAAACAACAGTAGCCTGGCCAAGGTTCCAGAGCGATAACCACTACGGGCCTTGACAAGGCACGGCGTCCACCCGGCCGGAGATCTGGCCAACTCATGCGGTGTTTGCCATCCGGGTACAGATCAAACAAGCACATTCAACGGGCTGAAAAGCTGTCTCGCGCAGCAAAAGGCTCACGAAAAAAAGCAGGGCGCGGCTGATAGCCGCGCCCTGCTTTTTTGTATTACCCTGGCGAATCAGGCACCGGGCTTGGTATCCGATGTCTCGGTGGTTGTGGTCTGGCTCTGGGTCAGCTCCACAGGAGTCTTCGAACCACTGATATCGATGGTGAGGTTACCCTTCACCTCCATGAGCATGGACGACTTGGAAGGACGACCTTTGGCGGTGTCGAACAGCACCTCGCCGGTGGCTTTGGTGCTTTCCAGCGTGGCTTTCTCAATCTTGAAAGGCAGGGCACCGGAGGAGCTGCTACCTGGTTCGTACTTCAGAGTGGCGGCAATGGAAATCTTGTCGAGAGCGTCAGCCTTGCCGCTGTAAGTGTACTTGTATTCACTCACATAGGAGCCAATGGGCCCAAGCTTCAGGGTGTTTTTCAACTCCCAGGTATCGCCAACAGCCACTTCCTTGTTGGGAACAACGCGGAAGGTAGGTTCGGACATGTCGATAAAAGCCTTCTCATCGAGAATGCCGCTGAGAAGAGGCTGCATGGCCGGGTTGGCATTGACCAGCTTCTTGACAAACTCTTCGCGATCAAGAACCTTGATGATCTTGTTTTCCTTGGCATCAAGTACCACGGTGAACTCGGCACCCACCAGGGCCTTGAAAAATTCGCTCAACGGGTTGCCCGGTCCAGCAGCATTCTTCGAGTTGTACTCGATCTTTGTACCGCCGATATCAATTGCCATCTCAACAGATTCAATTTTCTGCTTCAGGGTCCAGGTGTCGCCTTCCTGCTTGATTGGAGTCCAAGCGAAGACAAATGCCTGCTTTTGTTCCTGGTTGACCTTGTTGCCCTGCACCACCAGTTCTTGCTTGGTGGTGGTGGTCATGGTCTGGTAGAAGGTTTTGTCTTTGGTGAAAGTCCAGGCGAGCTTGACCTTCGCGCCGGCGGCAGGAGCTGTTTTGGGGGCCTCTTTCGGGGCATCTTTCGGTGCTACCTTGGGAGCATCTTTCGGGGCCTCCTTTGGAGCATCTTTCGGGGCCTCCTTTGGAGTGTCCTTGGGGGCATCTTTCGGTGCCTCCTTGGGAGTATCCTTGGGGGCATCTTTCGGTGCCTCCTTGGGAGTGTCCTTGGGTTTTTCGGCAGCCTTCTCCTGCGCCATGGCAGGGAGCCACACAATACCCAGACCCAACAACGCCGCAGGCAACCAACGCAAATTCATCACCCAGACCTCCCGCGCAACGGGCGAACCCAAGGAAACCCTTGGAAACAGAACCATTGCTTGTAAAGCTACAGCGACTGAGAATGGAAACAAGCCCAAGGGGCCAATTCAGGGCCTATCTGGGAATATCTGCATAACCAAAGATATCCAGACACCGATTTTTTGTGCTGCTGTTTCCACTCAATCCGGAGAAATGACCATGGATTTGCTGAGTACTTTGCCCGGTTCGGCCCTGGAACACTTTTTTCCCGCTGGGTGGGATCTGGCAGCCATCGACAAGCTAGGCTGCCTGAACGGTAAGGATTTGACTGAACCCCGGCCCTGGTGGCACCCCGACTTTCAGCTGATTCCTTGCGGGTCCCTCGCAGATTTTGACACCATATTAGGCCATGCCATCGCTTTGGAGATCAGGCAGGCCGAATTGGCTGGCCAGCCTTTGGCTTTCATTCTTCCCGTTGGCCCCATGGGGATGTACCGCTGGGCGGTATGGTTCCTGCAAGAATGGGGCGTGCGCTGCCACCATGTGCATGGCTTCAACATGGACGAATGGAGCGATGCATCAGGGAACACCCTGCCCGGAGACCATGCCGGGGCATTTCAGCACGCCATGGAGCAGGCATTTTATGGCCCCCTTGGGGCGTCAACAGTGCCTCTGGCCCAACGCCATTTTGCCACGAAGGACAAGCTCCCCACCTATGCTGCCCGTATCGCCGACCTGAAGAGCCAGGGCGCACGCCTGGTGACCGTCTTCGGGATTGGCAGGGTCTGCCATATCGCCTTCTGGGAGCCCCAGTTTGCCGCGGATTATGCCAGCGCCCAGGAATGGGCGGGAGCCACACACCGGCTCGGAGCCCGGCTGCATCCGCTGACAGTTGAGCAAAATGCCCTGACCAGCTTCAAGAGCTGGACCACCCGCGTGCCGGCATTTGCCAATACCATTGGCCCGGGCCTGTTTTTGCAAAGCGACGGCATCCTCGGGGGGGCCGACGGCATGCTGGGACGGGGAATGCAATGGCAAGGCTTGTCCCTGCGCATGACGCTTGCCCACGAGCCCACCCCCTGGATCCCGTCCAGCCATATGCCTACCCTGCCTGGCAAGCTGTTCGCGTTAGCCGATTTGCTGGCTCCCCTGGATGCGGAATGCAATTAGGAATAACCCCCCAAAGCATCATTCCCTACGGATAGTTGCCAGGGCCGCCAAGGCCCTGGTGCGGGCTGCGCTGTGGTCCACCATGGGGCGCGGGTAGGTGGTGCCCAGGGTGACTCGCGCCGCCGCCAAAATGAGGGGCGGTGCTTCCCAGGGGCGCTGGATCCAGGCATCCGGCAGGGCCGCCAGCTCGGGCACGAAATGGCGGACATAATCACCGCCCGGGTCGAACCTCTCGCCTTGCCCCATGGGGTTGAAGACGCGGAAATAAGGTGCGGCATCGGCGCCGCAGCCCCCTGCCCATTGCCAGCCCATGGTGTTGCTGGCAAGGTCGCCATCCACCAGGGTGTCCCAGAACCAGCGGGCCCCCTCCAGCCAGGTGATCAGCAGGTCTTTCACCAGGAAGGAAGCAACAATCATGCGGACCCGGTTGTGCATCCAGCCTGTGGCCCACAGTTGGCGCATGCCGGCATCCACGATGGGGAATCCGGTTAGGCCTTTTTGCCAGGCGTGAAGAGCTTTTTTGTCTGTATCCCATGGAAACCGCTCGTAATCCGCCCTAAGAGGGCGTGTGGGAGTGTGAGGAAAATGGTATAGCAATTGGTAACCAAATTCACGCCAGCCGAGCTCCTTGAGAAATTGCACCATACCGGGAGGCATTTCACCACCTGGCTTGATGCCAGCCGCCTCAAGCACGGTATGCCAGGCCTGCCGGGGGCTGATCTCTCCGCTGGCCAGATAGGGTGAGAGCCGGCTGGTCCCCTCGGCTCCGGGAATGTTACGGCCATCCAGATAGTTTCTGGAGGATTGTTTACCAAAGCGCTCCGCCATGGCCAGGGCTTCATCCTCGCCGTGACGCCATTGCAGGCGCATTGTCTGATCCCAGGGAATTTTCGGCTCCAGTTTCAGGCTTTCCAGCGTTTCCGAGGCTGGCCAGGTAGCGGGAGCCTTGAGCGAGCGCGGTGCGGGCCATGGTTGCTCGGGATGCCAGTCATCGAATGTGGCCTTCCACATGGGGGTGAAAACCTGGAATGGCTTCCCCTGCTTGTTCAGTACCCCGGGCGGTTCCTTGAGCAGGCTGCCATTGAAGCTTTCCACATCCAACCCGTCGATGCGCAACATTTCCTTGACAAAAGTATCACGGGCAATGGCAACGGGTTCCCAGCGACGGTTCCAGAACACTGCCGAGGCACCGGTTTCCCGGGCCAACCCACGCAGGGTTTCCAAAGCCGGGCCCGAGCGGATAATCAACCGCGATCCTTTGGCTTTCAAAGCCTCATCCAGGGCTTTCAGGGCCTGGTGGGTCCACCAGCGTCTGGCGGCACCCTGCATCCATTCGCCCTCTTCCTCCGGCGACCAGATAAACACCGCCACCACGGGACGGCTCAGGGTTGCCGCCCGGATTAAAGCGGGATTATCACGCAGGCGAAGATCTTGACGAAACCACACAATGGCTGGAGATGCCATGAGTAAATCCCTTGAAAAAATGTCAGGAGCGGACTTTCAGGGTCGACAAACCACCGTCAACAGCCAGCACCTGCCCGGTGATCCAGCCATTGCGCGGGTCGAGGAAAAATTCGATGGCTGCGGCGATATCACCCGGTTCACCCAGACGGCCCAACGGGTGCATGGCAATGCTGGCTTTCAGGGATGCCTCGTTCTGGGTAAGCCGGGCGGTGAGAGGGGTGATTGTCAGGCCAGGTGCAACGACATTCACACGGATATTCCGGCTGGCGTACGAGGCCGAGGCGCTGAGTGCCAGACCATTGATCCCGGCCTTGGCGGCGGCAATCGCTTCGTGATTGGCCAGCCCGATCAGGCTGGCTGCTGTACCCAGAAGCACGATGGAACCACCGGTCTCCTGCATCGCCTTCGCCCCGGCGCGCACACAGGAAAAGGCCGTTCCCAGATTGGTGGCCAGTGTCTGCTGAAACTCCAGGTCCGTGGTCAGGTGCGCCGGCTTGAGAAGCAGCGAGCCCACACAATTCACCAGACCATCCACCCGCCCATGCAGATGCATGGCCCGCTCCACCACCTGATCGACCGCCCCCGGCGTGGTGGCATCCACAGCCACAGCAAGGCCACCCAGTTCAGCCGCCAGAGCTTCGAGGAGTTCCGTCCGGCGGCCAGCCAGTACCAGCCGGGCACCATGGTTTTTTGCCAGCCGGCGGCACAGGGCGGCGCCGATTCCGCCAGTGGCACCTACGACCACATGCACCGGAAGGGTATTAAAATCGGGAATAGTCATGCGAGTTCGCTCGTGATTGGTTCAGGACCGTGTTACACCCTGATACTTTTAGGCAGCACAAGCGGCAGGCGTCCGAAGATCTGTGAAACGGTCTCAGGGGGCTGCCATCCGTAGGCGGAGCCGCCCCGCTTGCTGCCGTATTTCCAGCCGCTGCCCCTCTGTCATGCGGGTGAGGTTTTTCACCTGCAGGCTCATGCGTGGATTCCTGACCAGGGATTTCTCATGGCGGTCAAGAAAATCCCAGTAAAGGGTGGTGAAGGGGCAGGCAGTGGGCCCGGTGGACTCGGCTGGTTTGTACCGGCAATTTTGGCAATGGTTACCCATGCGCTGAATGTATTTGCCGGTGGCCGCATACGGCTTCGAAGCCATGATGCCGCCATCGGCATACTGCGACATGCCCAGGGTATTGGGTAGTTCTACCCACTCCACCGCGTCGACATACACTGCCAGATACCAGGCATGCACCTCGCGGGGACGCACCCCCAGCAGCAAGGCAAAAAGCCCGGTGACCATCAGCCGCTGGATATGATGGGCATAGCCCAGGCGCAGGGTTTGGCCAATGGCATCGCGCAGACAGGCCATTTCGGTATCGCCTGTCCAGTAGAAGGCTGGCAGGGGTTGCTCCGCCCCTAGTGCGTTAAGATCCAGATAACCAGGCATATGCAGCCAGTAGATGCCGCGCACATATTCCCGCCAGCCGAGGATCTGGCGGATGAATCCCTCCACCGCAGCGAGGGGCGCCTGGCCCGCGCGGTAAGCCGCTTCGGCCCGTTGGCAAACCGTGAGCGGACTGATCAGTTTGAGGTTAAGCGATGTGGAGATGCGCGAGTGGTACAGCCAGGGCTGTCCCAGCCACATGGCATCCTGGTAGGTACCAAACCAGGGCAACCGGTGAGTGATGAAATCATCGACCGCCTCGCTGGCCTGGTCCGGAGTGACGGGCCAATCGAAGGCCTCGATGCTACCAGGGTGGCTACCGAATTCCCGAGCCACCAGGTCCAGCACTTCGCGGGTGACAGCATCCGGGGAAAACCGGAGGGGTTCCGGCAATAAACCCGGCCCCGCTTTGCCAAATGAACCGCGATTGTCGGTATCGAAGTTCCAGGAGCCACCTTCTGGCCCGGCCTGGTTCATCAGAATGCCATAACGCTCCCGCATGGGTCGATAAAAATACTCCAGCCGCAGTTGCTTGCGAACCTTGGCATGGCTGGCAAAGTCGGCCCGGCTGCATAGGAAATGGTTGTCAGCCAGCTCACGGTATGCCTGGCCTAAGTCCACCAGGACAGCGAGCAGATCCTGCCGCACCCGATAATCGCCCGGTTCCACCATCAAGACTTCGCCCGGTTGGTGGCGCCGGATGGCGCGGCGCAGTTCCCCAGCCAGGTTTTGACTGTTGGCAGGATCGGTTAGGGCCACATGGTCAACGCGCAGTCCTGACTTGCGGCAATCGGCGGTGAAGTGACGCATCGCCGCCAGAAAAAGAGCCGTGCGGGCCTTGTGGGACCAGACATGGGTGGATTCACTCCTCACTTCGGCCAGGAATAGCACATCCAGGCTTGGGTCGATCCCTTCCAGGGCCACCGATTTCCGGTCGAGCTGGTCGCCCAGCACAAGAATCAGCCGGCGAATGCCCAAAGCCTGCTTCATTGAACCTTTACCACCCATGAGTCCCCCTGCCCTGAGGCTTGCTTACAGGAAAAAACCGGGCAAAACAGCCATTTGTCCGCGAAGAAAGGACAGCGAACTGACAATTCACTGATAGTCTGAAAAGCTGGCAAGCAGGACCAGATTGCCCAAAATGGCCCGAATCGGGTTTTGGTGGAGGTTTATCAGACATGCCGCAATTATCGCAATCAAAGCTTCTTGCGGGCGATGGAGCGAATATCGCCCCCCACGGTTTTGCCCGTGTGGCCACCGCTGTGCCGGTCCTTCATTTGGCTGAGCCATTAGCCAATGCCCGGAGGGTGGTCGAAATGCTGGGCGAGGCTGACCATTGGGGTGTGGAGGTGGTAGTTTTCCCCGAGCTGTGTCTGACCGGTTACACCTGTGGCGATCTGTTTTCGCACGCAGTGCTGCTGGAATCAGCCTGGCAGGGTCTGGATCTGATTCGGCGGGCCACCCTCGAGATTTATTCAGGCCTGGTGGTCGTGGGTCTTCCAGTACGGTTTGGCGGGCGATTATATAACTGCGCCGCCGTTCTGGCCCATGGCGAAATCCTTGGCCTGGTGCCAAAAAGCTACCTGCCAAATCATGCGGAATTTTATGAGTTGCGGCATTTCAGTCCGGGAATCGGACTACGAGGCGGATTTCTCCGCGAGAACGATCGAAAAATCCCCTTGGGTGTGGACTTGCTTTTCCCCCACCGCAGGCAAGATGGATTGGTGGTGGGCGTGGAAATCTGCGAGGACTTGTGGGTTCCCAATCCACCCAGTTCGGGGCAGGCTCTGGCTGGGGCGACGGTGCTGCTCAACCTCTCGGCCAGCAACGAGTTGGTGGGTAAGCCAGCTTACCGCAATCTCCTGGTTCGCTCCCAGTCGGGCCGCTGTCATGCCGCCTATTTGTATGCTTCCAGCGGCGTGGGCGAATCCAGCAGTGATCTGGTTTTTGGTGGCCACACACTCATTGCTGAAAATGGCGAATTACTGGCGGAAGGCCAGCGGTTCTGTCACCAGAACCAGCTCCAGGCGGCTGATGTGGATTTGCAGCGCTTACAGTCGGATCGCCTGCGCTCCAACACCTTTCAGCAAGCACCACCGGAAAGTGCTGCAACCACCTGGCGCCGGATAGAATGGGGGTCGATTCATCGCAATGCTCCGGCTCGGCTGCCACTCGTCCGGCACCTTGAGGCCCATCCGTTTGTGCCTGCGAATGCCGCCACACGTGATGACCGCTGTGAAGAGATTTTTTCCATCCAGGTCGAAGGGCTGTCGCGGCGTTTGCGGCAAATCAGCTCGGGTGCAGTGGTTTTGGGAGTTTCAGGTGGACTGGATTCCACTCTGGCCTTGCTGGTGGGGGTGGCGGCATTCGACCGCCTGGGCCTGCCACGCAGCCAGTTTTTAGGCTTGTCGATGCCCGGATTTGGCACCACCAACCGCACGCGCGAAAATGCCACGGCACTTATGCGCCTGCTGAAAGTCCGTGCGGAGGTGACAGATATCCGTTCCCTCACTCTGGAACACCTGCGGGCCCAGGGGCACCACCCCTTTGGTCTCGATCTGGCCAACAAAGGAGTGGAGGTAATTCAGATGGAACTGGCGAACTTGCCGGCACATCAGCGAAATGACCTGGTTTTTGAAAACACCCAGGCCCGGATTCGCACCAGCCTGCTGATGAACCACGGTTTTGTGCTCGGAACTGGTGATCTGTCAGAACTGGCGCTGGGCTGGTGTACCTACAACGCCGACCACATGAGCATGTATGCCGTGAATGCCTCGGTCCCCAAAACCCTGGTGCGGCATCTGGTGGAGTGGATCGCCAATCATCGTCAGGAAGGCGAGGTTCGCGAGCGGCTGCTGGATGTAGTGGCCACTCCCATTTCGGCTGAGTTGCTTCCAACCGGGCCCGATGGAGAGGCCACCCAGGCGACCGAGGCCCAGATCGGGCCTTATGAATTACATGATTTCTTTCTCTATCATCTGCTTCGCTACGGGGCAAAGCCCGAGCGGATCAGGTGGCTGGCCTGTCAGGCGGGGTTCAGTCGCCCCTACAGCGACGACGCAATCACCCAGGCCCTGCACCGGTTTCTTCACCGTTTTTTTTCCCAGCAATACAAGCGCAACTGCCTCCCGGATGGTCCCAAGGTGGGGACCATCAGCCTGTCACCCCGAGGCGACTGGCGCATGCCCCCGGACGCCCATTCCACGACCTGGCTGGCCTGGTTACAGAGCCAGAACGCCACCAGTGCCCCCCCAGAATCAGCAGAAACCTCAATTATTGGCTGAAGTCTCTGGCCCCCGGCGACCCAGCCCTGATTCGCAAAAAATGGCTATTTGGCCAATTCCGGCCAATAACGGTGCCGGTGCTGGCTTATTTCAGAAAATTTGGCAGTATTCCCCGAAAATCAGGCGTCAGGAGGGTTGCGCACTGCAAGTTCCGGCTATTGCACCTAATAGGCCCAATCGGAAAAGCCCGTATTCCCGGCAAATCCCAACTTTCCGAACCAATTTTTCGCCAAAGTTTGCTTGAATCCGGAAATTGACCTAAGTTGACTTTGCTGTCCGAAGCTGGCTGAAATAGAAAAGTTCTGAATGAATTCTGAATCGAAGCCACTTCTTGCCGCCCCGCACCAAGTTTTTCGACGCAGAGGGGGGTCCGGTTGCCCCTCCCGTAAGGATTGGTTCGCTTGCTTTTGCGTGGATGATTCGTGTGGTTGGACAGGTCCGCTTCAGGGGTAGCACCATGAGTCGTCACAATTCCCGGCAAAAATTGTCCCAGTTTCTGCTGGTGGAGCACCTCGAGCGTCGGGATGTCCCGGCCATGATCTACGATTTCGACCTGGTGCGTCAGAATGCCGCTGATTTTCGTGATGATTCGCTCCTTTTGACGCTCACAACGCCAATAGCACCGGATTTTAGCGTGGGTGCCTATGCGCCAGGCTTGCAACTCATCCGCAATTACCATCTCGTGCCCAATTTGTACGAGGCGAAAATCCAAGGTGCAACCTTGCTGGGCACCCTCGAGAAACTGGAGCCCAGTCTCAGGGTGGCCATGGTTCAGCCCAACGCCAAAATCCAGGCCGCTGGTATCCCCAATGATCCCTCTTTTTCCAAACTCTACGGGCTGAACAACACCGGCCAAACCGGTGGCAAATTCGACGCTGACATCGATGCTACCGAAGCTTGGGACACCCAGACCGGCACTGGCCGAACCATTGTCGCGATCCTCGACACCGGCGTTGATTACAACCACCCGGACCTGCGGGACAACATCTGGACCAACACCGGGGAAGTGGCTGGCAATGGCATTGATGACGACCACAACGGCTTCATCGATGATGTCCACGGTTACAACTTTGTCACCCTGACCGGGGACCCGATGGATGACAACGGCCACGGTACCCATGTGGCAGGCACCATCGGGGCGGTGGGTGACAACGGCATTGGCGTGGCCGGGGTGAACTGGCATACCCGCCTCATGGCCCTCAAATTCCTCGATTCGACAGGTAGCGGCTATCTTGCCGACGCGATTGCCGCACTCGACTATGCGGTGCAGATGGGGGCCCGCATTTCCAACAACAGTTGGGGTGGCGGTGGGTACGAAGCCACTCTGGGGCAAGCTATTGCCCGGGCAACCGTCGGTGGGCACATTTTTGTAGCGGCTGCCGGCAATTCTTCCAGCAACAATGATGTCACTGCAGCCTATCCCGCCAATTACAACAGCCCCAATGTGGTTTCAGTTGCGGCGGTGGATCAAAACGGGGTGCTGGCATCCTTTTCCAATTACGGTCCCACCTCGGTGGATATCGCCGCACCCGGGGTGAACATCTACAGCACCCTGCCTGGCGGGACATATGGATCGTATAGCGGTACCTCCATGGCCACCCCGCATGTGACCGGGGCCTTGAGCCTGTATCTCGATGCTCATCCTGGCGCCTCCGCCACCGAAGCACTCAGCGCTCTTTATCAGAGTGCCGACAGCCTCACCAGCCTGCAGAACCGGGTGGCCGGGGGACGCAGGTTGAATGTAGGCAACATGTTTACCCAGTTGGCTCCGCCGGTGTCAGATCCACAAGGCGCTAGGGTTGTTGCGGGGCAATTCAACCAGGCGGGTGGTTCCATCACCTCGGCTTCCCTCACCTTTTCGGAAGAGGTTCAACCCTCCAGTTTTTCTCTTGCCGATGTGTCGCTGGTGGGCCCCCTCGGCACCCTGGCAATCAGCTCGGTCACAACGGTGACAGGTTCTGGCAACAAGCAGTTCACCATCACATTCGCCCCGATTAGCCAGGCCGGAAATTACCGCCTGGGTGTTGGACCCGCAATTCTCGACCTGACCGGCAACTACATGGACCAGAATGTCAACGGTTTCAACGGCGAGCTGTCCGACCTGTACACGCTGGACTGGACACAGCAGGTGCAAACCGTCTTCACCAACAACTCAAGGGTTGCCATCCGCGATTTGCGCACCGTCACATCAACGATCACCGTTGATGCCGACCTGATAATTGGCGACCTGAATGTGCGTATGGATGCCTCGCACACCTATGTCAGTGATATGGTCATCACCCTCACCTCGCCCACCAATGTTGTGTACACGCTATTCAATCGCCGGGGAACCAGTGGCGACAACCTGATAGGCACCGTGTTTGATGATCAGGCGGCTGTGGGTATCGCGGAAGGTCTGGCACCGTTCACGGGCGCTTTCCGTCCGGAGGGCAGCCTGACTTCCTTGGTGGGCAAAAACGCCAGGGGAAAATGGACTTTGTCCATTTCCGACAAAGCCAGTCGTGATTCAGGAACACTCCAGGGCTGGAGCCTCGAGTTTACCCAGCAGCTTCAGGTATCCGCCATGCCAGCGCGACGGTTGGCTGGCAGCCAACTGGCCAAGGCGCAGGTTGCCCTGGTTTCTGTCGCCCTTCCGGTTGGCCCGATGTGGACAGGCGGGGCGCTGCTATCTGCCAATCAGCCGCTGACGCCGGTGCCTGATTTGCATGCCGCCCACCCGATGGCGGTGGCCAACACGGCTGCAGCCTTGCAGGCCAGGCTCGATATGTCTGTCTGGTCACGATTTCTAGCCGATGAAACAGGTACGCCCTGGTCGACCCGCAACAGGGCCGCCAAGGCGTACTGATCACTCTGCCGGGCGCAAGGCTCAGCGTGCAGGCTGGGCTGGCGAAGCCATGGGGGGAGGCAGACCAACGCCAGGGGCGACGGGTCCCGCATTGATCGGCCCGACCAGATTGCGGCTACCGGAACGGGTGGCGGGAATCCCCTGGATTTCGATTGGCCCAATTGGCCCTTCAATCATTTGGGGAGCCGAGTTCTGCATGCCATCAATCACCACATTGCCAAAGGCTGCCGGTGAGAAGGCGTTGAACTGCCGGTAGCAAATGTTGAATCCCTGCTTGTTGCTGGTGGGGCAAACAAACAGGCCGAAGGTGCGGGCTTCGGCTGGCAGGGCAATCAGTCCCAACCCCAGGGCAATCATCCAGGTCTTCATGGTCGTGGTTCCTTCACGGTTATGCTTGTGCGACGCGCATCCATCGCTCTTCCTTACGATGGCCTGACCTTCTATTCGGACCAGAAGCACAGGGGCCAACAGCCACCTCAGGGAAGCTCGGCAAAGAATACCCGGCTGCCCCCTCCGAGTCGTCACTGCTGGCAACCAGTGCACTGCGGGAATAGCCGCCCCAATTGCAAGAGTTTGCCCAATCGGCACACCCATACCAGGCAACGCCCCGACAAAGCACCTGCGCGCAGACGATGGATGGGAGATTTGCCCCGGTGACTCAGTTGGGCATGGCTTCCAGATCATCCGAGGCAAATTCACCCCGGCGCCATTGTTCCAGTGCCACCGCAGCCATTGCAGCATTGTCAGTACACAGGGCAGGAGGCGGAATAACCAGCTCCACCGCAGCGGCCAGAGTGGCTGCCTCGAGTTGCCGTCGCAGCCGGGCATTGCAGGCCACGCCGCCACACACCGCCAGGCGTTTCAGGCCGGTTTGCCGGACCGCGCGCATGGCCTTGATAGTCAGAACATCGGCCACAGCAGCTTCAAGGCTGGCGGCCAGGTCGGGCCGGGCAGCATTGGCAGCCTGGTCACCCACTGCCTTTTTCAGATCCCGCCAGGTGTAGAGAAGGGCTGTTTTCAGGCCCGAAAAACTGAAATCGAGCCCATCGTGCAGCAAGGGTCGGGGCAGTTGAAATTTTTCGGGATCACCCGCTTTGGCTTCCCTTTCAATGGCGGGTCCGCCTGGAAAACCAAGCCCCATCAGCGAGGCTGCTTTGTCGAGGGCCTCGCCAGCGGCATCATCCCGGGTCTGGCCCAGCACCTCGAGCCGGTCGGGAGCATGGGCCAGCACCAGTTGGGTATGACCGCCACTGACAATAAGGGCCACGCAGGGAAAAATATCCCTGCCTGCGGCCAGTTGGCACGCATAGACATGCCCTTCCAGGTGACTCACGCCCAAAAGGGGAATTTTCAGCAAGGCGCTGAGCATTTTGGCGGCGGAAACCCCCACCACCAGCGCGCCAACCAGGCCAGGCCGGTTGTGTACAGCAATGGCCGCCAGGTCTTCCAGGCGGGTGTCCGCATCAGCCAGCGCCTGGCGGATGACCGGCAGCAGATTGCGCAAATGGGCCCTGGCTGCCAGTTCGGGCACCACACCGCCGTAGGGCGCATGCACCTGGTGCTGCGAGGCAACCACGCTGGAGAGAATGCGGGGTTCATCGGTAAAGACTGCGGCAGCAGTCTCGTCACACGAGGTTTCCAAACCCAAAAAGCGTTTGGGAGGAGTCATGGACGTGGCGCAAGCCCAGGCCAGCGGCGGCTTTTCTGCCAGAATTCGAGCGGGTTGTCATGGACCACTTTGTGGATGAGTGCTTCCGGGTGGCCCCGACGACGCATGGCCAGCATGAATTCCGGCACAGCCATCGGGTCTGACCGGCCCCAATCGCCGGCCGAATTCGCCATCATGCGCTCGCCACCATATTTTTCCACCATGTCACAGGCCCGTTCAGGGGTACACTTGGTGACAGGATAGAGTGTCATGCCCACCCAGAAACCAGCATCCAGGGCAGGCCGGATGGTGTGCTCCTCCACATGATCGATACAGACCCGGTCTGGCCGCACCCGTCGATCATTTTTGAACATGTCAAGAATCATCAGAGTGCCCTTGTGCTTGTCCTGCAAATGGGGCGTATGCACCAGAACAAGCTCATCCTTGCGCATGGCGAGATCGACATGCTCCTGGAAAATGGTGGCCTCGTTGGCAGTGTTTTTGTTCAGGCCAATCTCGCCAATACCAAGGACTGTGGGCCGTTCGAGGAACTCGGGAATGAGGGCGATGACATCCCGCGACAGACTGACATTCTCAGCCTCTTTGGCGTTGATGCACAGCCATGAGAAATGCTGGATGCCAAACTGGGCTGCCCGCCTGGGCTCCACATCCACCAGATGGTGAAAATAGTCACGGAAGCCAGCGGCACTACCCCGGTCGAAGCCTGCCCAGAACGCGGGCTCGGAGATCGCCTGGCACCCCGCCAAAGCCATGCGATGGTAGTCATCGGTAACCCGGCTGATCATGTGGATATGTGGGTCGATATAGGCTGCCACGACTTGATTCCTTCAGACCCTGGGTTGTGTCACGCCACCGGGCTGAATTCACAGGGAATTCCCGCTGGTCCGCCAAGCGGCATTCTATCAGGAAGTTCACCCACCAGCACCAGAATTAACCCGGCAAAAACCAGTAACCCACGGACGATCAGGAACTTCCCTCGCATTTTCCAGGTTTGGGGAATGAAGACTGCCAGAGCTCTGGCAGTGGGGAATTTTTCAAGGCTGGATATAAAAAGGATCCTGAAAAACGGTCAGGATGCAGCTATGGGCGCATAGCCTATGGCGATATCAGAACTGCGTGCCCGTCCCCCTCAAGCCAGCAAGATGGCCCAGGGGGTGGCGGAATAACCCAATGAACCCCCAATGCCGTTGTACACATGCAGGAAAAAGACTGATATCAAAACAAATGCGGCTTTCCGAGCACTCTTCTGATCACCTGGATTTGTCCACCATGCATCAAGGTGTGATTGGATGTCAGGATCAGCAGCTTCCCCCAGGTCGGCGCGTAATCCTTCATGCTTCCGGAGCAAGGGCGGTCCAAATCTGTTTCTGTCAAGCCCTCCACCAGCCTGATGGTGTTCGCGCGGATTTTTTCAAACAGTGCCAGAAAAGCGGCTTTTGTCAGATATCCATCCGGGCCATCCTCAGGTACACCAGTTCCATGCCTTGACAGAAAGCCTTCTGGCAATGAAGGATAACTGGAATCTGGAATTTCCTCAGCAATCATATTCACTTCAGCCAGGCAGATGTTGCCAACCTGCCAGGCCGCGTGGTTGGCCCGCGGATGGGGACGGACGAACATTTCCTCCTCGGAAAAATCGGCCAGATACCAGCCCAGGTGAAACCGCGTGTCTTCGAGTGCTGCAACAATCGCTTGATTCCCGTTCAAATTCAGGGCTCCTTGGCTATTGTGACCCGGTGAAACAATAAATCACTGCTGTCCAGATATGGTGTAATTAAAATATTCTGAAGGCTTTTATTATTGAAGGCGGGAGGTCACTCCTTCGCCAGGCCCGCCCCGGCTTTCGGTAATTCCAGGCAGGCGATCTCTGCCCCGTTGCGGACAAACAGTTTGCCATGGGCAATGACCGGGTGGTTCCAGGTTTTGCCTTCCAGTACTTTTAGCCGGGCCAGTTCCTTGTGGGCTTTCGGGTTGGCTTCCACCAGCGCCACTTCGCCTTTTTCGGTCAGCACCACCAGCAGGCCCTGCCTAGCCAGCAGCAGGGTTTGCCCGCTGCCATAGCCCCGGGCTTTCCAGCCAATTTCACCCGTTTTCAGGTCGACACAGACAAACATGTTGGCATCATAGCCATAAGCGTGGCCCTCGTGAATTACCATGTCGTTGTAATAGGACTTGAACCTGCCGGTTTTCCAAACCTCGCTCACAGCCCACTGGCCATCCGTCAGGGCCACATGGATACGCTGGGCGCCCACACCCAGACCGGTGCCAATAATGATATCCGAGCCATCCACCAGGGCTGGCTGGATGCAACGGGCCACCCCATTGGTTTCCCAGTCATGCTCCCAGATCTGTTTGCCGGTGACGGGTTCGTAAGCCGCTGCCCCGCGATCGGTCAGGATGATCAGTTGTTCCACACCATGGATCGTGAAGAGGTGGGTGGAGCAATAACTCAATTCGGCCCTCGTCTTGCGTGACGATATCCAGGCCTGTTCACCTGTGTCGGCCTGATACGCTGCCAGTGTCTTGTTCTCGGCTCCGGCAAAGACGGAGACAAGGCCCTTATGGACGAGGGGAGACCCGGAAAAACCCCACTGAGGAGGTTCAGCGCCGGTGTCGGTCCGCAGGTCTTTGGCCCACAACGGCTTGCCAGTGTAGGCATCGAGACAGACCAGGTGGCCGTTGGCACCCTGGGCGTAAATTTTTCCATCGAAATAGGTCGGGGTTGCACGCGGGCCAGGGCCGGCGACAGGCTCGCTGAACCGGGTGGGGACGGCATGGTTCCAGAGTTCCTTGCCGTTTTCGGTTTCGTAGCAGACGATCAGTTCGTTTTCTGCGCGCTGCTCCTGGGTAAAAAGCAACTTGCCAACCACCGAAAAAGAGGACCATCCCGGACCGATAAGGTGTTGCCAGAGTACCTTGGGTGGATTTGTTTTCCAGTCGGTGCCAATCGTCGTGTCTTGGACAATGCTGTCTCGTTCCGGCCCGCGGAAGGCTGGCCAATCCCCGGGCCCAGCCTTCATATTGGCGGGTCTGTCAGGACCCTGCCCTATGGCTGCCCCGACCTGGTCGACCTCGGCTAAATGCCGGCTTTCGGAGGTGGGTTTCCAGGCCCATTCATATTCAGGGGCAAAATCACCATCGATGCCCTGGATGCGTACCAGGCTAAAAAAACCAACTCCCAGGCCGATCGCAATGAACAGACCGATCCGCCGTGATGGCCAGGAAAGCCAGGGAGTGAGCGCCAGCCAGCCAAGCCAGGCAGTAACCGCCACAGGCAGGGAGGCAAACAGGTAAAACATGCCGTTTCCGCCATGGGGAACGGTCAAAAGGCCAAGAGCCGCCAGGAAAAAAACCGCCACCAGCACCTTGTCGCGCCAGCCAAGCCCCGTGAAGCCCAGCCACCAGGTCAGCGTGACCACCCCACCAAGCAACGGGGCGACCACCCCCCGGATCATGAAGGGAACAAAGCCCGTTTCCATCAGGTAGGTGGCACCGGTCAGCAGCCAAATCACCGCAAGAATGACCATCGCAGGCACAACGCTGAAACCAGCGCGCGAGGGCGAGGCCAAGGGACCGTCAGGGGCTACGGACATGGTCGACTCCGAAACAGGGTGATAACAAAAACCCAAAGGCCCAGCGCACCTAGAGAGACCAGGCAATTATCATAAATTATTCATGCCGGGAAAAAATGCACCCCCGTCAGTTTGACACTGACAGGGGCGAATGGCGGATGACGCCTGGGAAAACAGAACCCGATCACTTGGCTGGAAGAATCTTGCCCAGATCTGCCACGACCTTTTCCACATCAGCTTCCTTCAGTTCACCCTTGCGGAAAGTGCGGTTCACCTGCACTTTGCCCTTGGTGTAAAGAACGACAGTGATGTCGGCATCCTTGGCGATTTTGTAGCCCTGGGGGCCGGCAGGATTGTCCGTGGTCAGGATTGTATTCTCAATCCCTTCCTTCTTGGCCATTTCTTGCAACTTCTTTTCCAGGCTCTCATCGTCGTTCAGGAAAACGACAAAGCTGCCCATACGGCAGGCACTGTTCTTGGCAGTTGCGGCATCCACTTTCTTGACCAGACTGGTCAAGTTGTCGCTGACTTCGCGCGCGAAGATCATGGCGACTGGATTGGGGCCGTTGCTTCAGACCAGGCAACCTTTGCCACCCGCCCCCGGACCCGTAACATGGGTCGGATGGAAGGCAGACACCCGTGAGCCCACTCCTGGGCCAGACTTCAGATCCTCAGCGTGCGCCATGCCTGCGATCAGCAGACCGGCACCAGCGAGGATCCCCAAGTAATGCGCGTTGCGCATGCTTCGGATCTCCATAAAAGGAACAGAACTGTGGCCACACGGCCACACTATTCAATTTATAGCAAGATTCAGCGTCGGGGTGAATAGGGTGATAAACTTCTCATCTTCTGGTTTTTCACGCCTATGACGCCAAGACGGGCACCGGACAGCCGGCCATCACCGTGCTGACTGGCCCACTCTCAAATACTGGGGCACCTTTTCAGCCAGCAAGCGCAATTCTGGCAGGGTTTCCCCGAGATAACGCAGCAAAAGCAGGTCTTCCACAGCCACCACGCCGCCTCGCATCAACCAGGCTCTGGCCCTAAGCAGTTTGTACAGCTTCACCAGCTTACGGTCGCTGATGAATAATTTATGCTCACGACTCAGGGTCTCGATCACCCGACGGAATTCAGCCAGCACCGGTCCTGGAAAGAAAAGAACCCGGTCATTGCGGGTGTTGCCATCCTGGTCAGCGGTCTCTTCCGCAAAACGGTCCATCAACCCCTGATGGGCCAGTTCCAGATCCGCCAGCGAGCAGATACCCTCTTTCCAGGGTGTCAGTTTCCTTTGGCGGTTGCTTTCGTTGCGCAGGCCAGAATCGAGCAGCTCCTCGAAGTGATCCTGCCGCACACTGCGACTCTCGGCCTTGAGGCAGAAGCGATCCCGGAGGGCCGCCAGTTCGGCTTGTTCCGGGATTTCATTGGCGGCGGCGAACAGCAGCTTGAGGGGAACCGGCTCGGGCTTGCCATCCTGATAAAACTTGCGCTCGTTCAGGATGGTCAACAGCACATTGAGGATGGCACTGGATGATTTGAAAATTTCATCCAGGAAAACCACTTTAGCCCGAGGCATTTTGCCCTCGGTGCGGCGGGAATACCGCCCTTCCTTCATCAGGCTCAGGTCCAGCGGGCCCAGGATCTCGGAAGGTTCTGTGAAGCGGGTGAGCATGTATTCAAAATAGTCCTGCTCGCCAACCCCCAGCCCTTCCACCAGCTTCAGGACCAGATCACTCTTGGCAGTGCCAGGCGGCCCCACCAGGAGCACCGGTTCCTGGGCGATGGCACCGATGATCAGGAGATCAATCAGTTCCTGTTTATCAACAATATGGCGGCCCAGGGAGAGGCGGAACCGGTCGATCCGTTTCCTGGCGTTCTCCAGATCGTCATGCTTCTGATCCTTGGTTTTTTCAGTGTCTGTCACCTTGGGAATCCTCCACGCGGTTCCACCGCGATTTTTTGTGAACAATGCGGGGTCACTGGATTGCCGCGCGGGACTGCAGATGGATCACCCGCCTCAGGCAGGCCTCCTCCTCCTCGTACCAGCCATTGGCAACATCCAGGCTGGACACCATGGCCCCCAAACCGATAACGAGGGTTTCCACCACCTTGAGAATGTGCCACTGGGCTGAGGCGCCGGCGTAACTGGCTAGCAAAAGCGAGGGGAGCATGCCTGCCACCTGATTCATCATGGTGGTGCTATCGGCCTGCCCTGATGCCAGGGCGAACTGGGTCAGACTGCGAGCCAGGTCCGAGCGATTTTCCAAGGGCAACCCACGCAGTGCCGCACGGGACTTCGCGGCCTGCTCCACTGTGGCGCGGGTCCTGGAAAGCAAATCCTCGACCCTGTCCAACCGACCTCGACGGACCAGTTGCGACGCTAGCAGGAGTCGCAGGGTAGCATGCTCCTCGGAGTGGCGGTCACTGAGCAAGCCACTTAAAGCGTCGAGCAAATCGAAACCCACGGATTCCATGTCCCACGCCCGCAAGCGGCCGGCCATTTCCACCAAAAATCCTCCAACAAGGCGTCCTTGGCCCGCTTGCAGCAGGTTTTGAAAAATACCGGGGTTGAGGTCGTCTCCCACCAATGCCAGAAAAGCAGCACTCACTCCCTCGCCCAGATGCCATGGACCGGCAGCTCGTAGCATGCCACGCATCAGGGCAAGTTGATTGGAACGGGACTGGGGATTACCCTTTTCCGGGTCGGCAGGAATCTCGTTCCGAAAAGCCTCTGATAAAAGCAGCGATGCAGTCGCTGTTTCCGGGTCGACCAGATACATTCGATCCTGGGCTGTCAGCAGCAATTGCAAGCTCATCTGCCATTCAATGCCCGAACGCCGGTCACTTCCCCGGGTGGTCGTCGCGAACCAGGTGTTCAGGGCGTTCAGTCCAGCCTGCACAGCCGGGGCCGCCTGCTCCGGGCTGCTATCCTGAATCGCCACGATCAGGTTCCGCAATGGATTCTGGTGCGACGGGTTGCTTTTCAGAAAATGATGGAAGGGATCGATCGACTGGTTGGGCTCCAGGAAGCAAAGCTGTTTGCGTGCCTGGTCGAGGCTGAAACGAACCCCGGCATCCAGCTTCCCCAATGATTCCGGCTTGAAAACTTCCAGGCACGAATCGCATTTTTCGCCTGCGCGAGCCTTGGACAACCGTTCCTGAATTGCCACACACAGCACCTGGCCCAGGATGCCCTCGCTTTCGAAAGAGGACTGCGCTTCTTGCCAGAGACTGGCAGACAGGTCGGGATTACCCGCCAAAACCGCGCCCACCGCAAACATACCCGTTGCCAGCGAGCGGGTGAGTCGGTCGGTTGGATCACCCGCCCGCAATGTCAGGTTGGTTTTGAAACCTTCCAGCAAGCTGGTCAGCAGCAAGCCAGCCTCGGATTTGCTTCCATACCCCGTGAGCATTTTGGTGGACAGGAATTCAGCCGAGTCCCGGCTTGCCTGCAGCCCATTTCCCAGCCGACGCAACAATCTGTCGTGTGCCCGGGCCAACGATTGAACATCGCCCGTGAGCCGTCGCCAGTTCATCCATGCCAGCCAGACATGCCGGACCGGCGCCCGCGATTCCACGCTTTCCAGCAGCTCCACCCAGCGGGGGGGAAGCGGTGACGCGGCAGCGCGGGTTGCAACATCCATCATCAGCCAGCGCGTCGCGGCCCCCAGCACATTCGGCGGGTTGGGATCAAGACCCCGGATTTCCCAGGGATCACTGAGGATTGTCGTGGCCAAGGGTCCCGCCACAGCTTCCAGCGATGCCCGTTCCAGCGCCACGAGTCCGCTGGGGATGGATTCCCCCGGCAGAGGGGCTGACCAGTGAGCGAAAAGCAGGGCATCCACAGCGTCGCGCGGCCTTCCGGCCGCCGTAAACAAGGTGGCCAGGTCTCGGGCGTGGGCCAGGCGGGCCGGGTCATGCAGTGGGCCCGGCATATCCAGCAGGGCGGCAAGCCCTTCGTGGGCCTGAAGCACAGCCCTTTCAGCTTCAGTGTAATTCCGACGCGCATTTTTTTTGGCGGGGACAATAACCGGCCTGGCTTGTTTAACTTTGGGCTTTTCGGTCTCCGGCAGAGGCTTGGCCTCTGGCGATTCCAATTCCTCTTGCTGCCGTGATTCCCCAGATGAAGTCATGGGGGCCTGGGGAGGTGGTTCCGCGCTGATTTCTTCCAGGTCGACGATCTCCACCGCATCTTCCCAGGCGCATAGTGCCTCGGTGTCATGACGCAACTGGTATTCCACACACAATTCCATGGGCAAAAAATCACTCAGCATGGCATGACGAATGATTACAGGGCTATGGTCCGCCCCCGGCTCGGTGTCGAACCATGACAGTTGGCCCGGGACCATTTGGGTTACCTCGCGCAGCTTCTCCTGGCGCAGCGATGGTACCAAACGGGTGCCGACCGGGATATGGATTTGCTCAAGCGGGTGGGCCCGCTCGTAGGCAGCGGAATACACAGGCAGGATCGTGGTGGCCGCGGCCAGATTGGGGCGAACCAGGAACTGCCTGGCGGCCCCTGCCCCCATGCTGATCCATTCGAGGTGGGCCAACTGGCTATCGGGTACCCGACTGGCCCATTCAAGAAAGCGCTCGCACAAATCAGAGTCAATTCGCCACAGGGCAGGCTTGGCCACGGGCAAGGTGGATTGCTCCAGTCGCAAGGGGATGCCAATCTTCCTGGCCCATGGCTGCGGAACGACGCGCTCATCACCCCCGGCAAGCAGATGCCACTGTTTGCTCCCGGGCTCCAGGCCTCCCGTGTCAAACCAGTCCCAACCGCGTAAAGTGCGGAGCGCCAGAAACCGGCCGCCAGTGACAGTCCAGCCCTGGGCCAGGGGATGTTGCCAGCCGGCGGGCACGAAAATACCCTGAGTATCCGCCGTCAGCACACGGATGCGCGGGTTGTCGAGTGCCAGGAAGAGTGCGTAAAGAGGTGTTTTTTCCGTTAGCACCAACACTTCACTGGACGGTGTTGCGGCTGGTTGTCCGTCACCCTCCTGCCAGTTGGCCAAGCCGGTCCGGAAACTGTCGCAACCGAGTTCCAGCAGGTTGGCGACGATACTGGCCGCATCCTCCTCCGAAGAGCAGGCAAACAAGACAGAGAGGGGCTTATTGCCTGTGAAAAGAGGACCGCTATTTTTTTTCAGCGCAAACAGATGCCAGACTTCCGTGGCGGAAATGAACGATCCAGGGATCTCCAGAACAGCTTTTTTCAAACCAACCGCGATGGCAACGCTGGCCCACCTGGGCGCGAGAGCCCTGGCTGGCGCCATGAACAACCCATCGGACCCATCCCAGATCTTGCAAGGAAGAAGGCGCGCGGCCAGGGTTGGCTCAAGCGAGAAAACGGCTTGCAAATGGGCATCGTCCGGGCAAATCCATACCGTGGGCATCCGCTTGTATCCTTAGTGTGAGCCGGCCTGGAGCGACTTCCCGGCGGCCGTTTCCGGCGATCCGGATACCTCAGGGCCTGGCGGGGCGATGTTGGCGGTCCGGGTGATGACGATCTGCGGATCCTCATCAGGCCCCAGCAGGCCTCTTCCAATCAGTTGCTCAATCAGCGCCCGGTGCGAGTCCTCGTGCTCGAAGGGCATGGAGTCCGCATCGGAATGCAGCTCGACCACCACAACAGGTTTGCCTGTTGCCGGATCACGCGAAAGTTTCAGAACCATCTGGGCCATGGCATTCCCCCCCTCTACCGTGTTGTTTGGCATGTCGAAACCGGATCATTCCAGTGAATCCTGCTGCTGCCTCAGTTGGCTGGCGCGCCCGGACAGGTCTGGGGCGTGGATGTCAAGCAGATTGGCCAGGTCAGCGGATTCCAGGCGTTTGCCCGTCATCAGACAGCCACGCAGCGCCTCAAGGAAAGGCTTGCGATCCAGCAGCGTGTCACGAGCCCGGGCGCGCTGCTCATCGAGGATGCGGCGCACCTCGGTATCCAGTGCCTCGCGCACTTTGCCCGAAAGATCGCGATACCGCTCGGGTGAGCCATCCCGTGCGGCGTAATGGCAGACGCCGGTAGCTTCGCTACCCATCCCATACACTTCCACCAGTTCACGGGCCACCCGCGTGGCCTCCCACAGGTCGTGGCCGCTACCCAGGGAAAGCTCACCTTCCAGCAGCAGTTCCGCTTCGCGGCCTCCCAACAGTACGCAAACCGCATCGAGCAACTCGGGAACCGAATGAACGCGCCTCATCGGCCCGGTCTCCACATACCCCAGGGCCCCGGCGATATCCTCGCCTAAAGCGATTCTTTCAGGGAGTGGTGCCCGGGGCAGCGCCAGCCCCACCACGGCATGACCGCACTCATGCCCCGCCACCACCCGGGATTCCTCCTCGCTCAGCAATTTGGCGGATGACTGGCCCCGCAAAGCTTCCTCTACATCGCCGATGGCAATGGTTGTCGAAGCGGCGAGGCCGGCGCGCAAGCGGGCCCTGGCCATGGAACGGCACAGAGCCTGGAGGTGATCACCCGACCAGCGGGCCGACATTCCCGCCCCGGGTGGGGTGCCGCGGGTGCGACGCACAGCGTGCGCCAGCGACTCCTTGCTCCAGGGCAAGTTCATGCCCAGTCCATGCACTCCAAGGATGGACCGTCGCGCCTCGCTGTCCGGATAGGGGATATGCAGGTGGTACTCAAAGCGGCCGGGCCGCAACAGGGCTGGATCAAGCGATTCAACCAGATTGGTGGTGGCCACCACAAAGACCAGCTCTTCTTTCCGGAAGCCGTCCATTTCCGTGAGAAGCTGGTTCACCATGGAGTGTTCCACCCCCGAACCCGTGTAGGTGCCCCGGGCCACCGCGAACGAGTCGATCTCGTCAAAAATGATCACCGAGGGGGCAGCTTGCCTGGCCCGAAGAAAAACCCGCCGCAGATTCTCCTCGCTCTCTCCCACCCACTTGCTTTTCAGCTCAGGCCCGGAAACCACCTGGACCGAGGCCCCCAGGCTGGTGGCCATGGCTTTGGCAAAGAGTGTCTTTCCAGTTCCAGGCGGGCCCCAGAAGATGAGACCACGCGGCAACAATGATTCCATGGCCCTGGCGGCGGCCGGGTCGGTGGCCGCATCGCGTTTCTGCAATATCTCGAGAATTTCCTCACGGATGCGTTTTTTTACCGGCCCGTAGCCACCAATATCCTTGTCCATATCGATGGCCGGCATTTCCAGGCCGGCTTGCAGCGTGGCTTGACGCAATTGCGCCAGAGCCTGCCTTGGCGAGGCTGGCAGATCCTGACCTTCCAACGCGGACAGCAGCTTCCGCAACCGCACCGGATTGACACCGGAGACATAGCGGTAGATCTCGCCGAGCCGTATCGACTCGCCAAATTTACGACATTCCGCCTGGGTGATTAGCGAACCAAGCTTGTCGCGTGGCGTGCCCATCAGTTCAAGGCGGTGCGGGAACAGGTTGCGCACCACATCGGGAACAGGCAGGCTGGGGTCAGCAAAACCAAGCCACACATGCTGGGGATGCTGGTAGAGATGATTCACCACCTCGCGACCGTTGTCGGTGATACCCATGCCACTGGCTGTGGTCATCAAATCAAGATGCGGGAGAATATTCACACGCCCGTGCGGCGAGGTCACAGCAGCTATCAGTTCGGTGTTCATCCGGCCCACCACAGTGGCGGCCATACCTGGTTCGCCTGTCAGGCGGCCACTGATGACGATGGATTCCATCGCCGGTTTCAGGTTTTTCAGCCTGGTCCGGAGGATCATCAGCAGGTGCAGGGTGAACTCCTTCTCACAGGAGATCAGCACCGAGACTCCGCGCGACAGCTTGCGCACCACCTCTGCCAATTCCTCCGGGTAGGCGATTTCGACCGCCTGCTGATCGGTGAGAGCGGTTGGACATTGTGAGGGAATCAGGTTGAGTGAAACGGACGACATGCCTGTTCTTTCCGGAAAAAATGCGTTGACCCCACGGAACTGGTTGTTTGCTTACCTGCGAAATCAACCAAGCTTGATGACAATTGTCATCGACTGGCTGTCCGGGTCGTGCTCTACCCGCTCCACGGTACCCATACTGCGGGCCTTGGTCTCCAATGCCGCAGCCTGGACCGCATGGCTCACACATCCCAACTCAGCGGCCAGGCGGGGGATAGCTTCCCGAAGGGCGGCGGTCGCCTCCTCGCGCAAGCTTTTCTCCATCAGGGTCTCGGCTATTTTTGTCTGGGTTTGCAACTTTTGGTCCAGTTGCTGCCGCAGCAACTCCTGGCGTTGCAACCTTTCCTGGGCGCTTACAGGAGCATGATCCTCACCCCGGTGGGAGACAGTTACTTCGACCTGGCGTTCCCCGCCACGCAAGGCACTGACTTCCACCTCCCGTGTGGACAGGTTCACCGTCACAGATGTGTGCCCGTCCACTTTCACCATGTGGTCTGCTTCGGAGCGAAAGCCTGCCTCAGCCAGTTTTTGCTCCAGCAGTTCGCGCATCGCCGGGGCAGGCAGGACATCCACTAGTTCGATACAGGTGGTGAAAGTGTCTTTACCCTCCACGCTGACAATCTGCGATTCTTTCAAATCGATCCGGTAGGCATAGCTCATGTCATCTCCCGCAGTGCATCCGTGATCTGCCTGGACCAGTCATAGGCACCGGGCCTATGATCATTGTATTCTATCCACGAAACTGATCCCGCGCCCGGTTGGCGATTTGCACCGGTTTCAGGGTGCCATGGCAGCACGAATCCGCCCAACCACATGACCTGACCAGGCTGCCAGCGTGGTTGTTTCACCATCAGTTGCCGCCAGGAAAGATTGGGCCGCGGCATGGTCCTCATCGAAATAGGCTATCCCGGCAGCCTGGACATGGTGCTGGTTCAGAGCCAAAACCAGACTGGCCAGATCTTCCAGGCGGCTGGCATTTTTCTGGCCACTTTGCATGCCATCGCTGTAGATCACCGGTCGTAGTCCCTCCGCCCGGTCTATCACCCGCAGGAAAGTGGATGAACGGGTTGCCTGCAACAGGGGTGCAGCCAGATCCCAGCGCTTTGATTCAGCTGATATTCTCAGCCATTCAGTGCCGCGCCGGCAGAGTATTTGAAGGCGATCCAGCCAATTCAAGGCCATGCGAAAACTGGCTTCCCTGCCGGGGGTAAGTTTAGCGATCAGGGCGGCAAGTTCCGCCCATTCCCGCACCCAACGCCGCCTGAGCCATGTTTGACAGCACTCCAGGATGGTAAGCCTGGGCCCGGCAAGCCATTCCTCCCAGGACACGCAAGCTGCGGCCGCGACGGCCTGTGGAAAACCAAGCCTCAGGGGAAGGTGGTGGGGAATCCAGGCAGCCAAAGCCTCGCCGCGCAAGCCAAGGTGCGGCTCCATGGGCGGCAAGCAGACCGCAATCCGCCACATCAGGAAAGCTTGTCCGGTGGAATCAACCAGGCTTGGGGGTGGCACTGCGCCACCCTGGGGTACCTGGGCATCTTTGGCAGACCCAGCAGTCAGCCGGAGGGTCAACCAGTTCAGCAGTTCAAAAGCGTGTCGGTCGAAACGGATGGTCAGCTCACTTTTCCCTTTCCGCCTCCAGACCGGCAGGCGGGTGCCATTGGGCCACAAACGGATGGATCCCCCGCCCGCCTGAGCTAGCAGGCGGGGTGTGGCACGGCGGAGCCAGGAAGACAGAAGTTCAGCCCCGGCAAGGCTTAAGGTCCCCGTAAGCGGAGCTGGCCCCGGAGATGGAGGAGCCCCGCCGGCTTCCGCCAGCAGGAACCTGGCGCACTGTAGCAAGGGCATATCTGCTGGATGGACCAGAGTGGGCCGGTTACCAGATTCGCCGGGAGATACCGAAAGCCGGGCCATGCTTTTTCCCTGTATTTGGTGCGCCCCAAGGACCACCGGGGAGACTCATAACAGACATTATTGGATTGCGGGGCGTTCTTGGCCGATTTCAGAAAACTTTAAGATTTTTCCCTTTTCCAGCTGGATCATGGGTTTCGGACCGTTTATAACTCGTCCTACGCCCGCAGCTGCAGGCGAGCCATGAGCCGTGACACGATGTTGCGGGGCAATAACTATGGATGGGAAGTCGAATGAGTGCCACCGTTGAGCTGCCCCGTATCGCCGTTTTCGGCCCCGAATCTTACTTTTCGGACCGCAAGCATGGCAGTGGCCTTTGGGCTGCTGGCATACGCTCCGCTCTCCAGGTTGCCGAGTCGGAACCTATCCTTTTGGGTGAAGTTGCACCCTCAGGTACCTGGGAAAATGCTTTTAAGGGCATTGACGGCGTAGTGCTAGCCGGATATGACGCCAAGGCACCCAAGGCTATCGACCTGGAGGAATGCATATTGACCTGCCGCAAAATGCGCCTGCCAGTGCTCGCAATAGATCACGGCATGCACGCCATGAATACGGCTTTTGGTGGTTCACTTTTCACCGATATAGCTGTCGAGGCGCCTGAAGCTTTGCAGCACCGCCATCCCCCCGAGCGTGGCCTGCGCCATTCCCTGAATGTCAGAAATGAAAGCCGCCTGGCCCGTCTTTTTGGCGAAGGAGAGGTGATTGTCAACAGCGAGCACCGTCGCACGGTGGGTCGTTTGGCCCGGGCATTCCGCATTGGTGCCACCGCCCTCGATGGCATGATCGAGGCGATTGAGACTGCCCCCGAGGATCCCTGGTGGGCATTGGGTATCCAGTGGCAGCCAGCCTGCGCCACTTCCAGTGGCCTCGACATCCAGATCTTCCGCTGCATGGTGGATTTCCTGAAGGCGGGCCTCCAGAAGGTCTCCTCCCCGCCGATGCGCAAGGCAGCCTGACCGGGTTCCCTCACTCTTGATTTTGCCGGGCCCCGGGGAGGATTCCCCGGGGCCCGATTTGTTTCACAGGCTACAAAGATCCAATCGAGCCGGGATGGTACTATGAGGTACTAAACCATTGCCGACACGAAAATCCTGCTCTCCGTCCCGTTTGTCAGCCTGGTAGCCCGGCGAGGTTGGGAGACGGTTTCTGCGAAACGGTTTGGATGGTGTTGGTGCCAGACTTGCCAGATGATTCATCCAGGAAACCCAGCCTGATTGGGTCCATCAGGCTGGGGCGCAGAGGATTTCCATGCGTTGCGCTCAAGGGCTTTCAGGGTTGGCTTGCCGCCTGATTCTGCTGCTATTGGCTTGCTGCAAAACGCCAGCCAGCGAAATCGACCCGTTCATCCCACCCGATGCCGTATTTGTTGCTTTTGCGCGCCCCAATCAGTGTCTGAATTCCTCTCTGATAAAAAGCCGGGGCTGGGATAGCCTGCTGAAAACGCTCATTGCCACCCAGGACCCAGTTCAGGGATTTCTCGAAAATGCCGGGCTGAATCCCTTCACCCAAATCGATTCGGTGCTGATAGCCAGTACGGTATTTCCAATATTGCCCACCGGGGATCCGGAGGTAGTCAAGAACTTCAAACCGCACTTCATAGTGGCCCTGCGCGGCAAATTTCATGCGAAAAACCTGCTCAAGGCTTTGAAAATCCAGGGGCACGAAAGCGGTGCCCCCGTGAAAGAAATCCAGGAGGGCGAGTTCACCCTATGGGTGTTGCCCGTGCCCGACAGCCCGGTCTATGTGGGGATTTCCAGCAAGCAAAAGGCAGTCTTCCTGGCTAACCGCAAGAAGGATGTGGTCGGTTGCTTGCGCGGCGGGTTCAAGGATGGACCCGGCAAAGAGCTAAGAGATGCCCTGGGAAAACTGCAGGGAAAAGAAAGCGCCTATTTGGCGGGAACCATTCCCAAAGCCTTCAGGGATTATCTAAAAAAGGATAACGACGCCCGGGAGTTTGCCGACAAGCTGGACGCCTGGACCGTGGGTGCGGAAATAACTGACAAACTCGAGGGAACTGCGTTTCTCACTTCCCAGGACAACGCCAGCGTGCGTCAGGTGAAAGATTATCTGGAGAAAAAAGCATTCCCGCCCCTGAAGGCAGAGACCGGCAAAGAAAAAGACCAGAAGAAGCTGCCTGAAAAACCGCCTGAACAAAATCTCGAGGACCGGATACAGGCAACCTGCCGCGAGTTCATGAACAGGGTCCGGTTTGCCATAGAGCCAAACACCCTGAACCTGCGCCTGACGCTGGAAGAAAAGCTGCTGGACATGCTTCAAGGCAACCAGCCAGGAAAGCCATGACCAGTAAGGGGCATTTACCCATGCCCGTCTGATTTTCCTATGTTTTGATCTGTTGATAAACAAGCAAACTGAGCGGCAGGGACCTTCAACTATTTTTCACACTCAATAGCCGTCATTTTTCTACTGGCTCTTTGCTCTGAACCGGAAATGGGCCAATCAATGCTGCTGAATATCAACACAGAAGGCCTGGAGTAAGAACTCCAGGCCTTGCGGGTTCGTGAAGAACCGGTGAAATCATTCGTCGCTGGGTGGCAGGATAACGGTGTCGATGACATGGATGACGCCATTGCTGCACTTGATGTCAGCCTTGACCACCACGGCCTTGTCATTCAGGTAGACCTTACCATCCTTCACTGAAATTTTCACTTCTTTGCCATTGACAGTTTTGGCGGCCTTGCCGTCCAGCTTGATGGCGTCTTCGGCCATTACCTTGCCGGAGACAACATGATAGGTCAGGATTGCTGCAAGAGCCTTCTTGTCTTTCAGCAACTCCGCAATTTTCTCTTTGCCCAGCTTGTCGAAAGCCTTGTCGGTGGGGGCAAAAACGGTGAAAGGGCCATCGCCCTTGAGGGTTTCGACCAGCTCGGCGGCCTTGACCGCGGCAACAAGCGTCTTGAATGAACCGGCGCCTACAGCTGTGTCAACAATGTCCTTCTCGTCAGCGGCGCGCATGGCGGGCACGAAGAGGACAGCAATAGCCAAGGAAGCTACAAAAGACATGAAACGCATCTAAAACTCCTGATTGGAAGAGATACCGCAAATATCGTGAGTTGTTTTTGCGGACGATCATTTAATAGGCGTGAAAACGGGGAAGTCAAAAAACGGAAAAATATTTCTTCCGCCAGCCACTCATCAGGTCCCCCATGGGGATACCCCTGTGGGGCCACCCGGGAAAGTAATCCTGCAATTCCCTGAAAACCCCGCGTCGTTCTGAAAGCTATCCCCGCGGCAACCGGAATGATGAAGCTACCCGTGTGGTGGCGCCCACAAACGCCAGTGCCCCGGAGGGTGCTCCGGGGAATCATCAATTGACAGGATTTTCTGCGTTTTAATCAAACAGCGAGACGGAGATTGCTGGCGGGACAAACCCTTCCAAAAAGACCAGTCTCCAGCCATCGACTTCTATCAGTCAAGGCAGCAAACCTGGGGTTTCCGAACCTTCCCGGGCGGTTGTCACCGCAGGGGCGCCCTGGTTTTCCCGGGGACTGATTGCCACCTCGACCGGGGCCCGGACTTCTAAAGGCGGAACCACGGTGGATTTCTCGCCCGGTCGAAATACCCCAGCCATCAGGGTGAGTGCCAGGCCCAACGAAAGACCACAAAGCGATTGACGATGGAACATGTGCGTGGGCCCTCCCTGCAATCATCCCACCCGGGTTGACGTCATGTCGCTGGATCAGGCCCTGATCGGCCCGAAGATTGCTGCCTCAGGCCATAAAACCCGCACACCCGGCAAGGGTTGCCGGGTGCTTGAGATTATCGTGGTTTCTGACCGTCGGATCAGCGAAAGAAGCCCATCCAGAAGTTGAAGACCTGCGTGCGGTCCGTATCGGCTTTGACGACCGGGAAACCGAAGTCAAGCGCGATAGGCACCGGCCCCATCATTGGCACCACCAGGCGCAAACCAACACCAGCCGAGACACGGTAGCTGGCGATCTGCGTCATGTTCGGTTCCACCGTGCCACTATCCACAAAGCCCACCAGATAAGCGTTGTCGTTGGCCATGAGAGGAATCTGGTACTCAATCGAATTGAGCAGCATGAAATCGCCACCGGTCATATAGCCGTTTTGCGTCGGGCCAACACCACGGTACTGGAAACCGCGCATGGAGCGGAAACCACCCGCGAAGTACTTTTCGTAGACAGGCGTGTTGTCGCCAGCCCAGGAAAACTGACTGCGCATGGCGAGCACATGACGGCCTGAACCATCAGCCCGCTCATAAGTAGTGAAGTACTTGTTGAACTCCGCATTGAAAAGAGGGAAGACATATTTGCCAAAGACCTGCTCGAATCCGACATCCAGCAGGCTTCCCTCGGTTGGGCGCAGCAGGCTGTCGCGGCTGTCACGTACCAGTCCGGCCCGGGTGCCAACCTGGAAGTTGTAACCCTCCACCGAGGTGTACTCCTCCGGCTCCCAGGGCTGCACATTGAACACACCGACATTCTCGGCGCGCACCGCGGTATTGAACGACCAGAACTTGTTCAGCCTGCGACCCAGGGAGACACGGCCACCGTAACGGTTTTCCTCGTATTCGTTGTAGGCCCGGGTGAAGTAGAAGGCGTTGGCCCCCAGACTCCATTGCGTGTCAAAAAGGAACGGCTCCCGCCAGCTCACGCTATAGCGTTGCAACTGGGTGCCAGGCACCGCCTCGGCACGGAACTCCTGCCCACCACCACGGAAGGCATTGCCGGCGATCAGGTCATCGAAGCTGGTGGGCATGCGGGTGATGTCGAAGTTGCGCTCGTTGAGCACGATGGAGCCGTTCAGGCCCGCGTCCGAGTTCACGCCCACACCAAACAGCAGGCTTCCTGTCGTGGTTTCCTGCACCTGCACCAACAAATCCTTGTATTCACTTTCGTTTTCCGGATCCAGAACTGTTACCGTGGGGTGCGCGGTCTCACTCGCTTCGAAGATGTTCAGCCGGGCAAGGTTGCGCTCGGCGGCCCGCAGGTCGGGATAAGTGAGCACCTGGCCGGGGAAAAGTGGTACTTGACGCAGAATCACATTCTGTTTGGTGCGCTCATTGCCCACCACCATGACCTGCCCCACCCGGGCGGGTTGTCGCTCCGCCACTTCGTATTGCAGTCTCACCAGGCCGGGAGCCTCCTGGACATAAACAGGCTGTGGCACCACGCGGGCCTCTCGCCCCATGTAACCGATGTAGTCTTCGATGGCCCGCTTGTCAGCATTGATGCGCGCCTCACTGAAGAAGTCTCCAGCTTTCACTTTGGAGAGTTGCTCGAGCTGCTCGGAAGGCACACTCTTGGCATTCACCACCTGGGGAGCCCCATGGATGGTGTAACGAACCCCTTCGCTGACATGGAAAACCAGATCCACCGCCTTGCCATCGCTAGTGTAACGCAGTTCGCGGCTCACCTTCACATCGAGAAATCCATGCGAGCGATAATACTCTTCCAGCTTCATGGCATCGTTGTCAGCCAGGCCTGAATTGTATTTGCCGCCAAAGGACCCCAGAATTGCTTTGCTCGATTGCACATGCGTCTTCAGCACCGGCCCGGTCACGAAAGTTTGCCCCTCAAAGGCCACACCCTGCACCCGGACAATCGGGCCCTCGGTGATATTGAAAATCACCTCGGTGTCACCCGCCTCACCACCTTTGAGGAGTTCGCAGCTGGCAAATGGCCGGCCTGAATCCTGATAGCGCCGAACAATGGCCTGACAAGCCAGCTTATTGGCAACCGGACTCATGGGCTTGCCACGGCTGATCATGGTGAGGGTGGATAGCTCCTCATCCTTCAGATGCTTGGCACCACGGTACTCCACCGCCTGGATCACCGAGGGATAGTCGCGAATCAGGAAATAGACGCTGACTTTGCCATCGGGCATGTTTTCCAGACGCGGGTCGACGCTGGCAAACTGCTTGGTGGCCATCAGCCGGCGCACATCTTCTTCCACAACATGCTTGGAGAAGATTTCGCCTGCGCGTGTCTGCAACTGGTTCTGAATCGATTGCGTGGGGATATGTCGGTTACCCTGCACCACCACATCTCCCACCATGGTGCGCGTTGGTGCCGCACCAGTAACTCGCGGTTCGAGAGCGCGGGCGGACGGGGTAGTCAGCGGTTTGGGGGCCGGTGCCCGTTCCGGCCCAGATTCGGGCGGTCGGGTGGCAGGCCTCTCCATCACAGTGGGTGGCAGTGGCGGCGGTTGGGCTACTGCTGCCCCAGTGGCTGCCAGCAGCCAGGCCAAGGCGGCGCGCCGCGCCATCCCGCAACCTGACCGGGAGACACTTTGTGTGCCCGGTCGGGTGCCCTTCCCTGTGCTTCCTAGCCTGAAGACTGCCATGCATGCTTCCTGTTCCTCGACGGTTCCCGTCCGAGGTGGGCGGGTGAATAGGAAGCGAATGGTGTGCATGTCAAGGCCACAACCAGAACCTTGAAGAAAACACCGGAAAAAACCCATAATCAGTCATAAAAATCCCAGGGGGTTCCACCTGAGCCGGCCCGGTTCCAGTTATTAGGGCAGCCAGACAGCCGTGGATTGGCTGCCCGGTTGTCCGGACCTTGCACCAGAACGGGCTCCTGCGAACATGCAGTATGAGTTTCAGGATACGATTGCTGGCCGAACCGGCCCCACCCCGCCTTCCCGGGATTGGCGGCGTGGCGTGATTCCGATTGAATGCCTTTCACTGTTGGAGAAGAGAGACCATGCCACCCCGAACCGTCCTGGTCACCGGAGCCACTGGCTGTGTAGGCAGCCATGTGGTGGAAGCGCTGTGTGCCCGTGGCGATACTGTCCGGGCCCTGGTTCGCGATTCGCAGGCCACTATGCCCTGGGCCCGGGGATTGGCCGTCCAGATTATCCCGGGCGATCTTACCCACCCGGCAGCCCTGCGGGCCGCAGCCAGCGGGGTGGACCTGGTGGTCCACTGCGCCGCAAAGGTGGGCGACTGGGGCCCACTGGAGGAATACCGCCAGGCTAATGTGGAAGGTTTGCGGCATTTGCTGGAGGCGGCCCAAGGCCCCTTGCTGCAACGCTTTGTGCATCTGAGTAGTCTGGGTACCTATGAAGCTCGCCATCACCACAACACCGATGAAACAACACCTTTGCCGGCGACCCACATGGATGGCTACACCCAATCCAAGGTGGAGTCCGAAAAACTGGCTTTGAGCTTTCAAAAAGACCACGGAATGCCGGTGACTGTGCTCCGTCCCGGTTTCATCTACGGGCCGCGGGACCGCACCGTCCTGCCCAAACTGGTGGAAAACCTGCGCCAGGGGAAAGTGAAGTACCTGGGTAGTGGTCAACAATTGATGAACTGCGTTTTTGTCGGCAATCTTGTGGACGCCATTCTGCTTGCACTAGATAACCCAAAGGCTATTGGCGAGGCTTTCAATATCACAGACGGCGAGTCAGTGAGCAAACGACGGTTTATCGAGAAGGTGGCGGATGGGTTCGGTGTGCGCCGCCCCGGGTGGTTCAAGGTTCCCCTCTGGCTGGCAATGCCCCTGGCCCGCTGGATGGAATCGGCAGCCCGCAAGCGCGGGGACAAAAATCCCCCCTTGCTCACCCAGGCACGGGTCAAATTTCTCGGCCTGAACCTGGACTTCAGTATCGACAAGGCTCGCCGGTTACTGGGTTATGCGCCCCGGGTCTGTTTCGACGAGGGTATCGGCCGCACCATAAAATCATACGGTGGCCCCGGATAGGCAAGTGTAATAGGATAGGGCAGGCTCATGGTGGCTGACCTGTGTGGTGGGAATTGGCAAGGAAGCAGGTTGTGATGAACCTTAGCGGTATTTCTGTGGCGATTCTGGTAGAGCAGCAGTACCAGGAGATGGAAGTCTGGTACCCGCATTACCGCCTTCTTGAGGCTGGTGTCCGGTCTGTCTTTGTTGGCCCAGAAGCTGGCAAAAGCTATCCCAGCAAGCTGGGCTACCCAGCCAAGGCTGAAATGAGCATCGACCAGGCCCGGGCCGAAGATTTCGACGGCGTCATACTTCCGGGCGGGTTTGCGCCCGATTTTCTCCGCCGCAATCCACGCATGATCCATTTTACCCAGGCAATGGCTGACCAGGGCAAGGTGCTGGCGGCCATCTGCCACGGTCCCTGGATGCTTTGTTCCACCAATGCCCTGAAGGGGAAAAAAGCCACCTGCTTCTTCGCCATCAAGGATGATGTCATCAACGCTGGCGCCAACTACGTCGACGCCGAGGTGGTGCGTGACGGGCAAGTGATTACCAGCCGCAAACCAGATGATCTGCCGGCCTTCATGAAGACCTTCATGGCAGCTTTGGCTGAAGCCAAGCGATAGTTTCGTGTTTCCCGGTTTCTTTTTTTTGGCATCGTAAGAGAGAGAATTGACCATGCCCTCCCTGAATCTGGCCCCCACCAAGGAAGACAAGTTCGCATTTGGTGTATGGTGCCTGCAAAACCGCGGACGCGACCCATTCGGTGACGCCACACGATCAGAAATCTCCGCTGTTGATTGCGTCAAGGGTCTCGCCCAGCGCAACTGCTACGGTTACGAGTTCCACGACAACGACATCATCCCGTTCGGGGCCTCGGCCAAGCAGCGTGACGAGATTGTCCGCGACCTGAAGAAAGTGATGTCAGACACTGGCATCAAAGCCACCATGGCTACCACCAACACCTTCTATCACCCGGTTTTCAAAGACGGCGCGTTCACTTCCACCGACCCGGCCGTGCGCCTCTTCGCTACCCAGAAAGTGATGCACTGCATCGATCTGGGAGCGGAGATGGGGGCTGGGGTGTTTGTTTTCTGGGGTGGCCGCGAAGGTGTGGAAGTGGATGCCAGCAAGGATCCCATCAGCGCCTCAGGCTGGCTGCGGGACAGCTTGAATTTCCTCTGCGAATACGTGCTGTCGCAGGGCTACAACATGAAATTCTCGATGGAGCCCAAGCCCAACGAGCCCCGCGGTGACCTCTACTTGCCCACCGTTGGCAGTGTGCTGGCTTTCATTCACACCTTGCAGCACCCCGAAATGGTGGGCATTAACCCGGAGACGGCGCACATCAAGATGGCCGGGCTCAACCCGTACCACGAGTTCGCCCAGGCCCTGGATGCCGGCAAGCTTTTTGATGTCCATCTCAATGGACAGAAGCCGCTCCGTTTCGACCAGGATCTCACTTTCGGATCCGATGATGTGAAGGAGGCATTTTTTACCACCAAGCTCCTGATCGACCACAAGTATGCAGGCACCATCGGGTTTGATGCCCACCCATACCGTACCGAGTGCGACCCCTGGGACTTTGTTGACCGCAGCATGCGCACCTACAAGATCATGGTGGAGAAGGTGCGTTGCTACAACGAGTGCAAAGAGATCCAGGACATCCTCAAAGAAGTCCATGGCGCCAGCACCCAGTTGAAGGGCTTCACTGCCCGCTTCTCGAAAGAGGCTGGCCAGAAGCTGAAGGATATGACGTTTGACCCCAACGCCCTGGCTGCGCGCAAGCTACCCTACGAGCGTCTCGACCAACTGGTGACCGAAGTGTTGCTGGGTATGATCTGATCCCCTGACCGAGGCAAGACCATGGCACCCAGTCATTCGCCGCGTTTTGAAAAACTGTGCGAGGAGGCCCGCGCCAAGGTGTGCGAGTGTTCCATTGATGATCTTCTCGCCCGCCAACAGGCCGGCGACAAGATCATTTTGCTGGATGTCCGCGAAGAGAGCGAATTCGCAGTCAACCATCTCCCTGGCGCCCGTCATCTGGGGAAGGGAATTATTGAGCGCGATATCGAGCAGGCTCACCCCCACTGCGACACGGAACTCGTGCTGTATTGCGGTGGAGGTTATCGCTCGGCGCTCGCCGCCGATAACCTCCAGCGGATGGGATACACACGGATTATCTCCCTGGCTGGTGGTTACCGGGCCTGGAAAGACAGGGGCTTGCCACTGGAGGCAGCCCGGGGCTCCTAGTGTTCCCGAACGGGGTTTGCAGGATGGTTCCGAACCCCGCACTGGTTTTTGCCTGGCTTTTGCTGGCTTCTATCGGTCGTTGGGTGTCCCTTGCCTGGGTGGGGACTGGCCTGCTTCACGAGCAGGTCTTCGCTCAGCCCCAGGCCCCTGGCCTGTCTACCCTGTACCTCGCCGGCTTTTTTCTTGGCCCAGCTTTCGCCGCGGTCACGGTGCTGGTGGCAGGTCGCCTGGCCGGTCAGCCATCGCCGCTGGTCACCCTGGCCGCCGGGGCTTGTGCCTGCCTGCTGGTTTCATTTCTTGATTTGCTGGGGTCGCATCCGCCCTGGGGGCTTTTCTGTTTGGCATTTGGCCAGGCGATGGCGGGAATCGCCGCCTGGCACTGGGAATGCCTGCTGGCACCGACGCCCTGGCGATTTCGCGGGCGCGATCAGGGGATTCGCCTGGCGGTTCCGTTTTTGGCGGCGGGAACGGTGGTCCTCTGGCACTGGAATCAGCCTGATCCGGTATTTTTTGAGCGGTGGGTTTTGGGCATCCTGCCTTGGGTTGCCCTGGTACCGCTTGCCGGTGTGTCGCTGGCGGGTTTGCCACGCGGTCCAGTGCTGCCACTCTGGCCTGATCGCTGGGAGAGCCTGGGGCTCTGGCAGGGGCTCGTGCTGGCAAGCGCCGCATTGGCTGCACCCATTTTTGCCTTGTTGGTCATGGGACCCCAACCCCTGGATGCCTCGTTGGTGATTGCCGCCCTGAGTGGAGCTATTCTCGGGGGCCTGGTGGCGATGATTGCCAGTCAACCCGCCCGGCAGATTGGCTGGCTGGCTGTCGCCTGGGTCTTGCTGGTGATTGCGGTTATCGCCTCCTGGCTTGGCAGCATTCATTTAACATTTGTTATTACTACAGCAGGCTTGGCACTGGGTAGCCTGGCCTGGCTGGGCGCTTGCCGGCCACGCCTGCCCCATCAGGGCGGCGCATGGCTTCTCTACCAGGCTGGCCCCTGGCTGGTTTCATTGGCCGTGTTATCGGTCTTGGGGATCGCCCGGCTTGGTGAGCTCCCCCCATGGTGGATTGCCCTGGCGGGCTTCGGTATGGCCTCCTGGTCGGCCTGGCTAACGCGGCGGGCCTTTGTCGAGCAAATTCTGGCGACGGTCCTGCTGCCTTGTTACCATGTTCGCGGTTCCGGACCGGGCCTGCAGGTGCTGCCGCCCGCCGGGCCCCTGTTGCTGGTGGCCAACCATACTTCCTACATGGACCCCTTTTGGCTGGGCAAGGCCATCCCGCGCCGGTTCATCCCGATGATGACCAGTGTTTTTTATGATCTGCCGGGTGTGCAATTTCTGATGCGGGAAGTGGTGGGTGCCATCCGGGTACCGGCTGCTCTGGCCCGTAAGACCGCACCGGAGCTTGATGAGGCTGCGGCAATCCTCAGGCAGGGAGGTTGCGTGCTGATCTTCCCGGAAGGGACACTCAGGCGCCTGGAGGCACCTTCCACCAAGCTGTTTGGCAGGGGAGTGGCCATGCTGGTGCAGCAGGTGCCCGAGGCAATGGTGATTCCGGTCTGGATCGAAGGCGGCTGGGGATCCTATTTTTCTTACGCGGGTGGCCAGCCGGGCGAGAATAAAAGATATGACTACAAACGCGCTATCTCTGTTGCCTTTGGCCTGCCTATGCAATTCACCGCCGAAGACCTGGCAGACCAACGCATTCTGCGCCGACGCCTGCGCTCGGAGGTGCATGCCTGCCGCGGCCTGCTGGGACTGGAAGTCCCTCCTGACAAAACAGGACCGTCCGTTGGTGCCGATGCCGCCAACGATTGAGACCCGGTGGCAAATTCCCTCCTGTTGAAACGGATTCCCGGATAAGGACAATCATGGACGAGGCCACAGTCACACAATTCATCATCCAGTCATTTCACGATGTGCAAACGCAGGTAAAAGACGGGGTCACTTTCTTTTTCTTCGGGCCTGACCGCATGTTCCCATTTGCCACCCTGGTGACATGCGACAACGCTTACGACAGCACCTCCAACCTGGACCGGCCCGGGATTTTCCGTCTCAACCTGGGTATTGGCAAAGCTACTTTCCACAGCCTGTTTGGTGATTCACCAGAGGGGACCAGCCACGACTTTACCGCCCTCGACCTCCTCTTGCCCCACCCTTTTTATGGCAAAGCCCAATGGGTCTGCGTGCTTAACCCGGGCGAAGCCACCTTCCAGGCCAGGGTCGCACCGTTGATCGCCGAGGCGTACGAAAACGATGTCCGCAAAAAGGCCCGGAAGGGGTCCGGCGTGGAAGGTGATCCCGGTCAATGAACGGCCTTACTGGCGCAATCCCAACGCCGCCCGCAGTTCCTGCGGTGAGGCGGTGCCGGTGGTGCCCAATTTTTGCACGGTGATCGAGGCCACCAGGCAGCCCAGGGCCGCTGCTTCCACCGGTGACAATCCGGCTGTGAGCCCCAAAACAATGCCGGCGCTGGTGCTGTCTCCAGCCCCCACGGGATCGATAGGGCCACGCACCTCAATCCCTGACACACGGTTCAGGGGCTTTCCCGGGCTTGTGGCCAGCAGGATTCCTTCTTCGCTTTGTGTGCAAAAAACCGGGGCACCCTTTTTTGCCAATGACAGAATGGCCTGATCCAGTTGCCCGGCGGAGGCGTCCAGCGGCAAGCCGGCGGCCCGAAGGGCCTCACGCTTGTTGGGCTTGAGTGCCAGGTTGCGGAAGACGCCGATCCGTTCACGGCTGTCGGCCAGAGTCACCACCCGCGGTTCCGCCTCCGCCAATAACGCAAGATGACTGGCCATGGCGTCGGTGATCACGCCGGTGGCCGGATCACCCACCTGATCCAGGATAATGACGCCATCCAGCGTGGGCCACAGGGCCGTTATTTGATCCTGAAGGGCGCGAATCACCGCATCGGGGGTGGCTTGACGATTGCGTATATCCAGGCGGTTCCCCTCCACGGGCTCCCTGCCCGGATGATGATGCATCGGTTTGGTGTAAGTGGGCGTACGGCGTTCCGGCGTGGTAACCAGGTGGCCGGTGGAGACTCCCTTCAGGCGACCCAGTGCCTGCAGCAACTCGTACCCCTCGCCATCGTCACCGATGAATGCCACCGGCAGAATGACCCCAACCCCCAAAGCGGCAAGGTTATTGATCACCGTGCCAGCGGCGCCTGGCGAGGCGACCACCCGGCTGACCTGATAGGCAACCTCGCCTGTCTCCAGAGAATCCTCGTCCAGGCCCCGGTCGATGTGCAGGTAACGGTCAAGAAACAGGTCCCCCACCACCGCCACGCGCAAATCCCCGGCCCGGCTCAGGACTTGTTCCAGTTTTTCCATCGTCAGGGGAAAGTTGTTCATGATTGACTGACCCCGAGAGGTGCAGCCGGATTTTTGGCGGCGGCTTGCGCGGCATGGCGCAGGCCCACCACCGTGTCGCGGTGGTCACCCTGCACATAATGGCTTTCGCCACCATCAGCCACGGTCCTCACCAGCATGGTTTTCCAGGGGCGATAGTAATAGCGCGGGTCACTTTTGGGGGCCTGTACCTTCCAGTCGTTGCCAAGCGCCATCAGGTCGAACACGGCTGTGCAGAAATGGTTGATTTTCTGGCCCTTTTGCAGGGCCACATTACGGGCCATGGCCAGCGCTTTCAGATAAACCTCGGGCCCCATCACCGCGCTGCCAAGGTTGAGCAGCACACCATCCTCCAGATCCTGCACCAGTCGGGTAAAAACCAGGAAGTCGGTGTAGCTGGCCGCCCCGAAGGCAGCGCCATCGCAGTTGGGGTGCTCATGCAAAATATCCTGCCCAATCCCCACATGGACGGTGACCGGAATCTGGCGACGGTAAGCCTGGGCCAGAAGGGAAATATCCTTATTGGGAAAATCCCCCTCCCAAATGGCATGGCCCAGAGCCTCGCCAATACCCAGCCCGTCGCGGGCTGCCTGTTTGACCACCTCGTTGATGCGGCCGGTTTCCGTCCACAAGCCGAACTCACCGGTGCGAATATAGCGGGCCACACTCTCGGTAGAGGCACCAATCAGGGCAAATTCCCAGTCGTGGATTGGACCGGCGCCATTGAGGGCAATGCCGGTGATATGACCTGAATCCATCAGATCGATCAATTGGGGTACTACCCCGGCACGGATGACATGCGCCCCCATCACCCAGAGGCGGGCGCGATTGCCGCGCCGGGCATGCTCCAGCCAGGCCCCCATGCGGGCAATGGCCGGGTCGAGATCAGGCTTGGCCGCGGTTTGGAGCGGTACCAGGCAGGAGCGGTCGAGGTCGTTCTGGCGCAACGCCAGGGGTTGGACTTTCAATTGCGAACGGTCGAACTGTGGATAAGCCATAGGGGTTCCCGGGAATTGGAGTTGGATGCAACTATAGCAAGTTCCTTCTAGCCGTCATGGCCCATGCAGAAAGGAAACGCATGAACCAGCCCCGCCTGGGCCTGGGCTCAAGGCCAATCCCCCCTCCTGGAAGCCACCCCTCAAACAGCCGCAACCCGGAGAGGCCTGGCCAGTTGCCCGGCCAGCTTTTTCAGACATGCGGGACTTTGGACCAACATCCCATGCATGCCATATTGGGAGGGGGCATGCAGATCGTTGAGAGGGTCATCCCCCACCAAAAGAATCTGGCAGGCTGACAGCCCGGTTTCCTGCCCCATCCGGGCGTAAAAATGGGGTGATGGTTTGCGCCAACCCACTTCCGAGCTGATCACCCAGTGACGGATCATCGAAAAGCAGGGAAAACCAGCACAAACACGGTGCAGCCGACCATCAAAATTCGAGGCAATTCCCAAAGTCAGGCCGGCGGATAGCAACTGCTCCAGGACCTCGGGCAATCCATCGCTCAAGCGCCAATTCTCTGGCCGCCCAAAATGATCGTGCAGGTCGGCAAAACACTGCTCTCTATCTGGCACATCGGGCAGGCTCTCGCTCACCACACGACGCCAACGGGCCTGCTCCTCGAGATCACCGGTCTTTTGATCGTGGGCCTGGAACCAGGCTTCCTGGGCGGCGAAAGCAGCCCGGATCCGCCAACGAACCTGCTCCAGTCCAAGGGAGCTACCATGCCTTTGGCCGACCTGCCAGTACGCTTCCGCCACGGATGGTGTGGGGTGAAGCACGGTACCCACCGCATCAAAAAAGATGGATTGAATGGCCCCGCTTCCCATGTGCTCCCCTACAAAGCCTGACCTGTTCGCGCAGGAAAATATAACCCAGACTACCTGTTTTCGCCTGGAGATCAATCTATTATGCTAACCGATCGGCGGAGCATCGCCGCAACCAGCCTGTTTGGTCACCCCTATCGGATCGCTTTCAATGGGCGGTTTTTTCTGTTAGAAAAGTGGAGCGAGAATAACGTGTGGCGGTGGCCTGTTTTTTGAATCGGCCCGGCTTCACTCATGGCAAGCCAAGGAAATGTGTGCGATGGCAATCACCAAGGGAGAACAGTTTGCGGGCCTGACTGTGGCGCTGATCACGCCTATGCGTGATGGCGAGGTCGACTATAAGGCGCTCGAGGCCCTGGTCGATTTCCAGGTTCAGGCTGGCACCCATTGCCTGGCTCCGATGGGAACAACCGGGGAATGCCCCACCGTGGATCATGAGGAGCACGAGCGGGTGATTGCCACTGTGGTCCAGCGGGCCGCTGGCAAAATCCGGGTGATGGCAGGCACGGGCTCCAATTGCACGCGCGAGGCTATCCGCCTTACACGCTATGCGGCCAAGGCTGGGGCGGATGGTGCCCTGATGGTTGGCCCTTATTACAACAAACCCACCCAGGAGGGCTATTACCAGCATTTCAAAGCGGTGGGTGATGCAGTGGGCCTGCCCATTGTGCTCTACAATATCCCCGGTCGCACCGCTTCCAACATTCTCCCGGAGACAATCGCCCGACTAGCGGAACACCCGGCTATTGTGGCCATCAAGGAGGCCACCGGTTTGCTCGATCAGGCCAGCCAGATCATCGCCACCACCAACCTGACGCTCCTGAGTGGTGACGATAGCCTCACTCTGCCGCTGATGTCGGTGGGTGGCCGGGGCGTGGTTTCAGTGGTGGGCAACATTGTGCCGCAGGATATGCTTGCGCTGGTAAAGGCCGCCATGGAAAACCGCTACGACGAAGCCCGCCGCCTGCACTACAAGCTTTATAATCTGGCTCGCGATCTGCTGGGCATTGCCACCAACCCGATACCCCTGAAAACTGCCATGAAATTGCTGGGGCGCGACACCGGCGATGTGCGCCTGCCTCTTTGCGCCCTCGATGAGGCCGGTGTCAGCCGGGTGCGCCAGGCGCTGCAATCTTATGGCTTGATAGGCTGAGCCGGCCCCGCCGGATTGATGCTGATAGGCATGGGAGGCCCCGCAGCGGAATTGACCGGTGTGGGTATCCCATCTGGCGAAGCTGATGGTGGCGGCCGGGTGGCCAAAGGAACCGTGGTTTCGCCAGGTTCCAGCAGGGGTTCAATCTTCACATCATCAAAATAAGCGGTCCCCAAGCCAGTGAGGGCCAGGGTGAGATGTATTTGCCCGCTTTCTGGCACCTCGCGATAGAGCGTTACCTGGCGCCAGCCCGGGGTCTGATGCAACCGGATGGCCATGGGTTCCCCTGCTGCAGAATCGAACAGCAAGGCCCCGTCACCAGTACCCGCCAGGGGCTTGGGAATCTGTATCCAGGCCGTGATCCGCACCGGCATACCGACCTGCAGCTTGATTGCCGGGGAATGAATGGCAACCATGGCCCGCTCCAGGGCCGCGGGTGAATGCCCGGGATCCTTGGGCTGGATGCGCAACATCAGACATTGCTTGCCTCCATGCGCATTGTTGTCCACCCGCCGGGCCGCAACCAGCACTTCATCAATGGTGGTATCTTCCTGCAAGGTCCAGCCAGGCAGATTGGTCTCGGTGGGTAACTCGAAATCCCCACCTGGCAGCACATTCTCAGCCAGGCGCAGGCCGCGCATCCGGTCCATGAATATCCAGTGTCTGGGCAAGGTATAAAAAGAGCCGGACCAGGGCGTGGCGAGCGGGGTATCCAGTTCCCGCAAGGCCCTCTCCCAGTGGCTACGCATAAGGATCCGCAAAGGCCGCAAAACGCGCTGCCCTTCGCTAAAGGCGTCGTTGTGCTCTCCGTTTTTGCGGTATGCGGCGCTCAGTTCCAAAGATTTCTGGGCCCTTTCCAGAAGTCTGGCGGAGTCTACCTCGCCATGCCCTGTCTGACTGAGATCGGCCACAACAGTGCGGGTCTTGGTTAGCGATTCGGCGGCTTGATCATAGGACCATTGCGCGGCGGTCCGGGCCACGCGGCGCTGATGCTCCTGAAAGCGCACAATGGGTCCGGTCGCCCCAAGGTCACTGGTCACCACCACCGCCGCTGCCATATTGAAATCACGCAGCAGCACCTCCATGCCACCCACGGCCCTTTTCCAGGGCACGGCACGCACCCCTCCCGGGCCAACCTCCCAGGCGCTCGTACCTACTGGGGCATGTGGCACCACCACACGCAGGATGGTTGCCGCGCCCTGGGGCGGCACGAATTGCGTGTTGTTTCCCAGCCAGACGGGCAAAACCAGCAGGTGCTTGTCGCAGCGCATGACAGCGGCCTTCACATCAGGAACCGAGGTGTCAATCCAGCGCGGCTCCTCAGCGGAAACCAGCAGCGGTTCGAGCAGGCTGATTTCGAGATTAAGGAGGGCGAGGGCAAGCAGCCGATCGCGCCCGGAGTGGCTATCCGCCAGGAACTTGTCCGACCAATACCCCAGACCTCTCATACCCGAGCCCAGAGCGATATAGGTCAACAGGCGAATTTGTTCGGGATGGGGGCCGACCGGTTCCTGAAATGCCATGGCAGGGTCTTGATGGTAGGCTGTGCGTACATACCAGTCAGGCAGATGCGTCTGCACCCAGGTCCAGGTGTAGGTGCCTGGCGAGGCGAACTGGCGACGCAGCATCAGCCAGTCGCGATACTGGGTCAGGTCCATGCCCGTGAACAAGGGCCACCGATGCATGCCCAGCATCACCTGATCAACCGACCTGCTATATCGACCAAAACCATCCCACACATCCACTGCCATGGGCCTGCCCGGATCTGTGGCGTGGAATGTCTTCGCCAGGGAGGCCAGCCTTCCCGCTTCCTCGGTGGGCAGATTATTGCCAAGGTTCCAGGCCAGCACCGATTCCTGGTCGAGGAACCGTGACATTTTTTTGCCGAGCCCATTGGCACTGGTGAGGTTGGCCTGGGCCCCCGCCTTGTCCTCCGGTGGTGTCTCAACAGTGGGTACCATCCAGAAGCCTTGCTGAACCGCCTCGTCCAACACCGCTTCGGGGGTGTCAGTCCCCAACCACAAGGTATTGAAGCCAGCATCGCGCAATGTTTTCACCGGGGTGCCCGTATGCCGCATGGCGCGCATAAAGTACCGTTCGCCGCCGACTTGCAGGGAATTGCCACGCAACTGCACTTCACCCTGCCGATGGGAAGCTCCGGTCCGTTTACCCATCTCCGCCCCGCCTGCCTCGCCGGGAAGGCGCGCCTCGGTTTTGGGGGAACTGGAAGAGGACTCGGTCAGCGGGCTGACTTCCAGATCATCAATCCATGCCTCGGTCGCCCCGGGACCGGTGTACAAATTGAGGATCACCCGATCCATATAGGCATCCTGAACAATAAGATCCCGCTTCAGTTCTTTGCGGGCCAACTGCACCTGTTCGCGCAGCTTCTTCATTGGCTGGCGCAGTGCCAGTTGCTGCCACCTGCCGGCAAGCTGGTACACATCGCCCGGCACCATCAAGGTCATAGGCTGATCAAGGTTCTTCGGGTCCCGCTCGCGGGGCAGGACCACACGCACCATCAGGGCAATGCCTGGAC
>QWOS01000080.1 GCA_003669555.1 Planctomycetota bacterium | reverse complement strand
TTGGCCCATGCCCTGGCTACCCACCCCGCCCTGGCCCAGGCCTTGGCTGCCAATCCGGCCCTGGCCCAAGCCCTGGCTGCCAATCAGGCGCTGGGTCAGGTCCTGGCTGCCCACCCGGCACTGGGCCAGGCCCTTGCCGCCAACCCGGCCCTGGCCCAGGCCCTTGCCGCCAACCCGGCCCTGGCCCAGGCAATGTTGGCCAACCCTGTTATGGTCCAGGCAATAGCAGCCAATCCCGCCCTGGCTCAGGCGATCACAGCCCAGGCCGAAGCCATGTCGCATGGCCGTATGGGGCCCGGCATGATGCCTCCCCAGCAGATGCAGGGAATGCCTGCCCTGGTGGCGCCGCCATCTGGAATGCAGCCCACCCGGGATGGGGTACTTGGGACACCTGTCGCTGTGGGCATGGGGTACTCAGCCGATACGCCGATAGGGCTGCTACGGGATTCAATACTCCCTTCCGAGCGCGAAGGGGCACTCGAAATGCTGGCCAAGCCGGAACTGGGCAAATCGCCTCAGGCGCTGGGTGCAGTAATGCAATGCCTGGCAACCGACCCGGCCCCCGCCGTGCGTGTCGCTGCAGCCCGCGCATTGGGAAAAATGCGATCGAGGGCCCCCGAGGTGATTCAGACCTTGCAGGGTTGCCGATCGGACGGTGATGCCAGCGTCCGTTTGGAAGTCGACAATACCCTCTTGTTGTTGACAACCCAAACCAGTCGATCCAGGTGAGCCTGAGTTCGGCAAGAATGTTACCCGCCAGTGACCTTGCCGAAATTGCTCCCCCCCGCCGCCAGCCGAACCCTTGCGCCAAAAGCGCAGGAGGATCGGCTGGCGGCTTCAATGAATGGGGTGATTGGGCAGGGTGAGGCTGTTTGCTGCGAAAAGGGCAACCTTGAACCCTGGGTACCATGTCGATAGGACAACCTATTGGTGGTGTCGGATTCCTGAGCCGGACCCTCGGCCGGGATTGATTGGACCATTGACACAAAACAAGGGCAGGATAACCCATGATTCCCATCGATATGGCAGGCAAGGTGGCTTTGGTGACCGGCGTGGGTGACAACCTGAGTTTCGCCTGGTTTATCTCCAAGACGCTGCAAGCAGCCGGGGCCAAGATTGTCCTGGCCTGCCACCCGCGCATGGTGGGCATTGTGGAAGGGCTGCTGCGCAGCACTCAGCCCGATGATATCGAGGCGCGCAAACTACCCGATGGTTCGGATTTCCAGCCTGCCAAAGTGCTACCCTGCGACGCCAGCTATGACACCATGGCGGATGTGCCCGACGAAGTGAAAACCGACCGGCGGTTTTCGAAGTTTCCCGAGTATTCCATCCAGGGGACGGTGGACGCTGTGGGCAAGGAATTTGGTGGCATCGATATTTTGATCCACTCGGTGGCCTTCAGCCGGGAAATCACCAAGCCTCTTATCGACACAAGCCGCAAGGCCTACCACGAAGCGATGGGCATCAGCGCCTATTCCCTGGTGAGTCTGACACGCAGTGCCGCCCCTTATATGGCCAATCGCCCCGGTGGTGCCAGCGTGGTGGGTCTGACCTACATTGCCGGCGAACGGGTTGTGCCCCACTACGGCGGCGGCATGGGCACCTGTAAGGCGGCTTTGCAAATGGACGCCAAGCAACTGGCCTGGTTTGTGGGTGACCGTAATATTCGTGTGAACCTGATTTCGGCAGGCCCCTATGGCAGCCGGGCCGCCCGCGCCATCAACAAGGAATTCGACCGGTTGATCGAGCACGCCGCCGAGCATTCGCCACTGCGTCGGCCCATTGTTGCAGACGATGTTGCCAACAGTGTGCTGTATCTCTGCAGCCCCCTGGCTTCGGCGGTGACAGGTCAGGTCTTGTATGTAGACTGTGGCTACCACGCCATGGTTCTCTGATCCATCTCCCCCAGGGCTGCTTCTGCCCTGTTTGATTGCAGCGACAGGCTCAGGTCCAGCCGGGGAAAAACATCATGGCGGAGTGGGATCTGGCAGCGGGTTGGCGATTCGCTGGTGTTGCGTGCGGCATGCGCAATGACGAGGGCCGCCGCGACATGGCCCTGCTGGTTTCAGATGTTCCGGCTAGCGTGGCCGGGGTATTCACCACCAATCTGGTGCAGGCCGCGCCCGTGAAAGTCAGCCGCTCCGCCATCGCTGACCATGCGGGCCGTGGCTTTCGGGGGGTGGTCATCTGCTCGGGCAACGCCAATGCCTGCACCGGCACCCAGGGCCTGGCTGATGCCACGGAGATGCGTACCCTGGCCGCAGTCCGCTGCTCTGCCCCGGAAGAATCGTTTCTGGTGGCCAGCACCGGCGTGATCGGCCGCAAGCTGCCGATGGAGACCGTGCGCCGGGGGATCGGGTCCGCCGCCGCCTCCCTGGCTGCCGATGCCGCCTCTCTTGGCCATGCCGCCGAAGCCATCATGACCACTGACACCAGGGTCAAGGTGTCCACCCGTCGGCTGGAAAATGCCCGGGGTGCCATCACTCTCACAGGTTTGGCCAAAGGGGCGGCGATGATCGGCCCCAATATGGCCACCATGCTGGCCTGTGTGGTCACCGACGCGCCTGTCGATCCGGCGCACCTGAAAACCGCCCTCACCCGCGCGGTGGATCGCAGCTTCCACTGCGTGCTGGTGGAAGGCCATACCAGTACCAACGACACGGTGTTTGTCCTGGCTAACGGCCTGGCGTGGCCGGCCGATGCTGGCCCTGTTGATGCGGCTACCCTGGAGGCCTTTGACCAGGCCCTGGAAGAGGTTTGCCGCGACCTGGCGCGCGCCATCGCCGAAGACGCCGAGGGGGCGGGACATCTGGTGGTGCTTGAGGTGAGAGGGACCGCCGACGAACAATCGGCGCGCACGGTGGCTCGCCGGGTGGCAGAAAGCCCATTGGTGAAAACGGCGGTGCACGGAGCCGACCCCAACTGGGGACGCGTGGTATCGGCCGCTGGCTACGCAGGTGTGCCGTTCAATGAGGCCGATATGAGCCTGGAGATCGATGGCATTCCCCTGTTTCGCGCCGGTGAGCCGGTGGATTTCGATGCCAGGGCGGTGAGCGCGCACATGCGGAACAACCGTCGGCTTACCTTCACCCTCACCCTGGGTTCCGGCCCTGGCCAGTGCACTTTTTATACCTGCGACATGACCGAGGAGTATATTCGTCTGAATGCCGACTACACCACCTGAAACCGGCCGGGCACGGAGACGAAAGCTTATGCGCGTCATGCGTTTCTGTGTCACCACCCTGCTGATACCTTGCCTGGTGGCGATGGCTGGGGCGGATACCCTGGTGGTCTGCTCCGCTGCCAAAGACAAATCCCTGGTGGTTTTCCGGTTGAACCCGCTGACTGGCGAACTGACCCGTCTGGGTAGTCAGTTGCTCACGGGAGAGCCGGGTGGGCTGGCTCTTTCACCCGACAGGCGCACCCTGTTTGTGGCGCTGCGTTCCACCGGCGAGTTGACCAGCCTGCGGGTGGAGGGAAACACCGGCAAGCTCACCCCTTTGCGCGTGGTGGATGGGGGGGCTGATCCCGCCCAGATCAGCCTCGACCGCGCCGGCAAGTTCCTGCTGACTGCCTACTATGTGGCGGGCAAGGTGAGCGTCCACCGTGTCGAGCCGAATGGTTCGCTTTCCTGGCTGCCCACGCAAGAGCTGATCACCGCTGAAAAAGCACACGCTGTTTCGCTGGATCGCGCCGATGAACTGCTGGTGGTGCCCCACACTGGCCCATCCCGCATTTTCCAGTTTCGCTTCGACCGCGAGCGCGGCCTGCTGGGCGCGCTGCGTGTGCCCAGCCTTGATCTGCCGGCGGGCACCGGCCCCCGTCATGCTGCCTGGCACCCTTCCCGTTCGATCGTCTACATCGACAATGAGCAGGCCAATACCGTCAGTGCCTACCGGGCCACCCAGGACGGGCTGGAGGCGATCGCTGGCTCAACAGTTTCCACGCTGCCGGCCGGTTTTCAGGGAGTCAATAGCACCGCCGAGATCAAGGTCCATCCGCGCGGGCGCATGCTGCTGGTTTCCAATCGTGGTCATGACAGTTTGGCGTTGGTCCGGATCGACGAGACCGGGGAAAAGCTGACTCCCATCGGCCAGCACAAGACCGAGGCTGTGCCTCGTTCGTTCACCCTCGATCCATCCGGCCAGTTTGTCCTGGCCGCCGGGGAAGGGAATGGTTTTCTGGAGGTGAGCCGGGCCATGCCCCGTGGTGCCGACGGTTCGCCCGAGAGCTTGCAACAACTGCACCGGGTGCGTGTTGGCGACGGATTGTGGTGGGTGGAGGCTTTCATAGCTCCAGAAATGCGGCCCGAGGTCCAGCCGGGTGCGATTATGCCACAATCCATGCAGGCCATGAACCACCAGGAGGAGTTCAAACCTTCCGGCTGGTGGAAATTGCTGACCACAGGATTACCTTTTTTGGGTGCGCTTCTGTGCCTGTTCGGCTACCGGCGCCGCTTGCGCCTGGCACGGTTGATGGAAGACCTGCCCACTTCGAAGGCCCATGGTGTGTTCATCGGCCTGGTGCAGGTGGAGGGCACCGCCGAGGCTGAGGAGCCGCTTCTCACCCGAATGGAGCAGCAAAGCTGTGTCCAGCACGCCTGGACCGTAGAGGAAGAATGGCGGCGGATCATCACCGAAACCACCACCGATTCCAAGGGCAACAGCGTTACCAGCACGCGGGTGGAATCGGGCTGGAACAGTGTCGATTCGGGCGGCGGTGCCATACCCTTTTATGTGCGCGACGATTCGGGGCTAATCCGTGTGCAACCCACAGGTGCGACGATTGAAGCGGCCGAGATCTTCAGTGTGATTTGTGGCACCGACAGTGATCTGTATTTCGGCCTGGGGCCTTCATCGGTGGTACCTTTCTCCACCGGCAGGCGTCGCTTCATCGAGAAGGCGATTGCCCTGCACGCTGCGGTGACGGTGGTGGGACAGGCGCGGGTGCGCGAGGACCTGGCCGCCCCCGAAATCGCCGAGGATGCGGACGGACCACTCTTCCTGATCACCGTGAAAACAGAAAAGCAGGTACTTTCTGCCTATCGGTGGGGGCGTATCGGTTTACTGCTTCTGGGGTCCATCCTGGTTTCCGCGGCCATATTTGGGTGGCACTTGCTGGACGGCAAACAGTTGGGTGAGCCCGGCTTCAATGGCTGGACCTTCGCCACCGGCCTGGCGGCTTTCTGGTGCCTGGCTGTGGTTATGTGGATATGGCAGGTCTTCAACAGTATGGTCGAGCTGCGCAACCGCACCGATCGGGCCTGGTCGCTGATCGATATCGAGCTGAAACGCCGGGCGGATCTCATCCCCGGATTAGTGGCTTGCGTGCAGGCCTTGTCGGTGCACGAACGGGGGGTGCAGGAGATGATCGCCCGCCTGAGGGCCCAGGCCAGCGCCTCCGCTGCTGGCGGGGTGGCGGGTTTGTCTGCAGGCCTGGTGGCGCTCCGCGAGGCCTATCCGGGACTGATGGCAAATCAGGCCAATGCAGCGCTGATGGATGAGTTGAAAAACACCGAAGACCGCATCGCCATGGCTCGGGAGTATTTCAACGACCAGGTGGTCTGGCACAACATCCGCATCCAGCAGATCCCCGATGGGTTGATGGCCTGGTTGGCGGGCCTGCGCCTGCGTGGCCCGTTCATCGCTTCGGATCTCGACCGCGCCGAGGTGCGGGTGAAGTTGCACGAGATATAAAGAAAGATATCTCTGAGTAGTTGTTGGCATTTGGACGGTGGTAAACCTGGGGAAAGCCACCGCCCTGCCGGAATGTCTTGCCATCTGCTATTATGAAGCGTTCGAGGGCCTGTGGAGGCTCTGGACGGTTACCAGGTGACGGGGTTCCGCATGAGTGTGCTTTTGAGTGTTCAGGGCCTGACCAAGGCCTACGGGCAGCGGCCCCTGTTCAAGGAACTTTCATTCGACCTGGCAGCCGGGGAACGCGTGGGGTTGATCGGGCCCAATGGCGCGGGCAAGTCCACGCTGCTGAAGCTGCTGGCTGGCCGCGAGCCGGCGGATGCGGGTATCCGCTCCTCCAGGCGCACCACCCGTATCGGTTTCCTGGCCCAGGACGATTTCTTTGAGCCGGGCAGCACCGTGCGCGAGGTGATGCTCCTGGCGCTGGCCGGTATGCCGATGGAAGATTACGAACGCGAAACCCAGGCGGCCATCTATCTCACCAAGGTGGGCTTTGAGGATCACGACCAGTTCGCCCACCTGCTGTCGGGTGGGTGGCGCAAAAGGCTGGGGCTGGCCCGTGAGCTCATGCTCAAGCCTGACTTGCTGCTGCTCGATGAGCCAACCAACCACCTCGACCTGCCGGGAATCCTGTGGCTGGAGCGTCTGCTGCGTTCTTCCACTTTCGGGTACCTGGTGGCAACGCATGACCGGGCCTTTTTGCGCGCGGTGGCAGATGACATTCTCGAGATCAACCGGGTTTATCCGGCGGGCTATTTCCGCTCCGTGGGGTCGTACGAGGATTTTGTTGCCCGCCGCGATGATTTCCTGGCTGGCCAGGCGAGCCAGCAGGAGGCGGTGGCCAACCAGGTGCGGCGCGAAACCGAGTGGCTGGGTCGCAAGGCGGCCGCGCAGACGCGCAAGGCGGCCTCCCGTGTGGATGACGCCTACAAGCGTCGTGAGGAGCTTTCGGAGCTGAAATATCGTAATGCTCAGGCTGGGGCGGCGGGTATCTCGTTTGCCGCCACCGGCCGGCAGACCCGCAAGCTGCTGACTGTGAAGGATCTGACCAAGGGTATGGGTGGGAAGCCGCTTTTCAGCGGGCTTGACCTCATTCTCACGCCTGGCATGAAACTGGGATTGCTGGGGGCCAATGGCAGTGGCAAGTCGGTGCTGCTCCGCACTCTGGCGGGCGAGCATATCCCCGATGTTGGCAGCCTGACCCGGGCGGAAGGCTTGCGCACCGTCATGTTTGAGCAGGGTCGTACTGCCCTGGATCCCGAGCAGAATCTCAAGAAAGCGCTCTGCCCCAACGGCGAAACAGTGAAATTTCAGGACCGGTCCTACCATGTCCTGGCCTGGGCCAAGCGGTTCCTGTTCAAGGATGAGCAGCTTGACATGCCCGTGGGGTCGCTCTCCGGCGGCGAGCAAGCCCGGCTGCGTATGGCGCAAATGATGGTGCAGCCCGCCGACCTGTTGCTGCTCGACGAACCCACCAACGATCTGGATATCCCCGCGCTGGAGGTGCTGGAGGAAAGCCTGGCCAGCTTCCCGGGGGCCCTGGTGCTGGTGAGTCATGACCGGGAGTTGATGGATCGGATTTGTACTATCGTGATCGGCCTCGATGGTGAGGGTGGGTCGGCCAATTACGCCACCGTGGATCAGTGGCTGACAGCGTATGAGCAGGCCCAGGAAAAGAAGGAAAAGGCGCAGGCCAAAGCCGCTGCCAAGCCAGGGACCGTTGCACCCAGGGCAGGCTCCAAAGCCAAAGGCAAAAAGCTGGGCAACAAAGAACAGCAGGAACTTGATGGCATGGAGGCGACGCTGCTGGCGGCAGAAGAATTGCTGGCCAGCCGCCACACCGCGATGGAACAGGCCACCAACGCCGGCCACCTTCTGCTGGCAGAGGCATGCCGGCTGGTGGACGAACAGCAGTCTGAAGTGGAGCGACTCTACGCCCGCTGGCAAGACCTGGAGTCCCGCCGCTAGTCGGCCGGGTGACTTCATTTTGGCCGCTTTGCGACCTGCCTGAACCCGGGTATACTTGAGCCCGGAATGCTGACTGACGGGGTTTCAGGCCCTGTTTTTGGCTGGGGGACTGTGCGGGCATGATCGGGATAGGTCTGGGCGAAAGCTATTGGGGGTAGCCCGGAGGCGTGCGCCCGTAGGGGGATTGGGGTGTGCGGGTTGGGTTTTGGTGGGTATTTTCGGGAGTCGTCAAGAGGGGTTGGGCTCATGCTTCGACTACTCGGTAACCAGAAAACATTCTGCGACGGTCGCACACGGCGCGATCTGCTGCATATCGGGGGGCTTGGGGTTTTTGGCCTGGCATTGCATGCCATTCCCGGCCCTGGCCAGGCGCAAGCCAGGCCAGCTACTCCCGGCCAGAAATTCGGACAGGCGAAATCCTGCATCCTGATTTACAAGTATGGATCACCACCGCAGCACGAGACATTCGACCCCAAGCCATTGGCTCCGGTTGAGATCCAGGGCGAGATGAAAGCGATTCGCACCAGCGTGCCAGGGGTCCAGATAGGCGACCACCTGCCCAGGATTGCGCGGATCATGGATCGCCTGACTGTGGTTCGTTCTTTGACGCACCGATTCCCGTTGCATGGCACCGTGTACGCTCTGACGGGCAGTCCCGATGTCGACACACGGATCGAATCACAGCCTCGCAACCCCCGACAGTGGCCGTTCATCGGTTCTCTGGTGGATTATGTCGAGGACAGGCGGACCAACGGCATCATGCCCGGAATACCCCGGAATATCGCCTTGCCGTTTCCCATGGGATCGAAGAACGAAATCCCGCCCCTGGCCGGACCGTATGGTGCCATGCTGGGCATGCGGTACGATCCGGTTTACACCAGCTTCACAGCCGCCGGGACCAGCAAGGCACCGGATATAGTTGCTGGCAGAGGCTTCCATGATCCGCTTTTTGGCATCAAGTCAACCGACAGGCTGGATCTTGGAGAAGCTGCCCTGGTGGAAAAAGACAGCGCGCAGCTTGAATTGCGTCGAAGTTTGCTGACCCAGTTCAATCATGCCCGGCGGGCAGTGGACTTGAGCGAGCGAATGCAGATTTTTACCCAACAGCAGCAAACCGCTTATTCTTTGTTGACATCCGGCAAAGTGCACGATGCCCTTGACTACACACGGGAGCCGATGCGGGTCCGCGACCAGTACGGTATGACTCTTTTCGGGCAATCCTGTCTGGCGGCCAGGCGTTTGATTGAAGCCGGGACAAAGTTCGTGACGGTTATCTGGGATGCCTATGGATTGAACGCCGGCTCCTGGGACACGCACCACAACCACTACGGCAGGCTGAAGAATTTCCTGCTCCCGGTCTTTGATCAGACATTCAGCTCACTCATCCTGGACCTGGAACAGCGCGGCCTTCTGGATGAAACCCTGGTGCTGGTGCTGAGCGAGCATGGCCGCACCCCCAGGATCGATTCGAAGCCCCTGGGTGCGGGCCGGGACCATTGGTCGCGTGCCTATTCGCAAGTCTACGCGGGAGGTGGCATGGGTCGAGGCGTGGTCGTCGGGCGGACCGATAAGCACGCCGGCGATGTGGAAGAAACCCCGATTTCCCCCAAAGATATCCTGGCGACGGCATTCCATCTGTTGGGCATCGATCCGGAGAGCACCTTCGCCGATCCTACTGGCAGGCCCCTGCCTTTCACGGGCACAGGACTTTTGCGGCCAGAACTCCTGGGTTGATTCCGTCGAAGGCACGGTGTTGAGGCGTGTGACTGGCTGTCTCCTGCCGTCGGCTCCGATGTGTCGCACAGGCAATTTGAATGAAAAACGAAGGAATAAACCGCTGCCATTAATAGAGCATAAGAATACAAAAAAGAATAAAAAGAATAGAAATACAAAGCACATCCAAAAATGGAATAGACACGAAGCCAGGCAGCGGCCTGGAAGTGGCACCCGGTGGCCTGGTTTGAAGCTGGCGAGCGCATGGAGGGTGGGCTGGATCAGTGAGCCATGTCAGGAAAGCAGTTTTTTTGAAGTGGCAGGTGAAAGACCACGGGGTTTCCTTCCCCCGCAGGATTGCACCTGCGCCAGTTGGAAGGCGGAATCAGCCCAGCCTTCACCCAGTAGCCACTGGCGGTTTCCCGCGTGAAAGGGTGATTCACTCCTGAAATCCTCCGAACCTGAATTCCCGCTGAAGCTTTTGACAGGCTGAAAACCTGACCTATCGTTCTGTCATACAGGCCGCTTGCAGCAGTCATTTCGACACGGCGGCCTGGTATTTTCGCACTCAAGCGGTGCCCAGCGGAGAACCAGTATGCGCCGTTCCCTCAGCCTCAATGCCCTGTTGCCCCTATCTTTCCTGAACCTGAAGGCTATCTTCAGCCTGTCTTCAGGTTCAAGCCTTTCCCGCAAAAAAGCTGTCCGTCTGAATCTGATGGCTCTCGAGGAACGGGCCGTGCCGGCCGTGCTGCTTCCTCTCCGGACCATCGATGGGAGTGGCAACAATCTGGCCCATGCCGACTGGGGCCAGGCTGGCACCGATTATCTCAGGATTGCCCCGGCAGCGTATGCGGATGGTATCTCCAGTGCGGCTGGAGCTAGTCTGCCCAGTGGCAGGGAAATCAGCAACGCACTCAGTGATCAAAACGGCCAAAGCACCACCAACGACCGGCTGATGAGCGCCATGGTCTACGCTTGGGGCCAGTTCATCGACCACGATATGGACCTGACCAACACCGGTACCAGCGAACCCTTGCCGATCGCGGTGCCAATGGGCGATCCATCGTTTGATCCCGCCAGCACCGGTACCCAGACCATTTCGATGAAGCGGTCGGTGTTCGACGAGAAAACCGGCACCAGTACTGCCAACCCGCGCCAGCAGGTGAATGCCATCACTGCCTGGATGGATGGATCGATGATCTATGGGTCGGATGCAACCACCGCAGCCTCTTTGCGGACCATGCAGGGTGGGCAGATGAAAACCAGCGTGGGCAACCTGCTGCCCACCGATGAGAAGGGGAACTTCCTGGCGGGTGATACCCGTGCCCAGGAAAATCCCGAACTGACCAGCTTGCAAACGGTTTTTGTGCGCGAGCACAACCGCCTGGCGGCAGAATTCGCCAAGGCCAACCCCACCTGGACCGATGAGCAGCTTTACCAGCAGGCCCGTTCCTGGGTAATCGGCGAAGTGCAGGCGATCACCTACAACGAATGGCTTCCCTCCCTGCTTGGTCAGGCCGGCCTGAAAACTTATAGCGGCTACAAGCCGCAGGTGAATCCGGGGATAGCCAATGAATTCGCCACCGCAGGCTTCCGTTTTGGGCACAGTATTGTTGGCAGTGATATCGAGTTTTTGGACAACAACGGCGTTGAAGTGGCGCCAGCCATGTCCCTGAAAGACGCCTTCTTCAATCCGACCATCGTCAAGACCCTGGGGGTGGACGGCGTTCTCAAGTATCTGGCCAGCGATCCCAGTCAGGAGGTGGATCTGAAGGTGGTAGATGAACTGCGCGACTTCCTGTTTGGCGCACCCGGCCAGGGCGGGCTTGATCTGGTAGCCCTGAATATCCAGCGCGGTCGCGATCATGGCCTGAGTGGATACAACGCCACCCGCGCCGCATACGGACTTGCCAAGGTGACCGATTTTGCCCAGATCACTGATGACAAGGCTTTGCAGGCCCAGTTGAAAGCGGTGTACGGTTCGGTTGACAAGGTTGAACTGTGGATCGGTGTGCTGGCCGAGAAGCATCTTCCCGGTGCCAGCGTTGGCGCAACCGCCCGGGCCATCATTGCCGACCAGTTCACCCGGTTGCGTGACGGTGACCGCCTCTGGTACCAGAACACCTTCAAGGGCGCCGACTTGCAGACGATACAGATGACCTCGCTTTCTGCGGTCATTGCCAGGAATACGGGCCTGGACAACCTGCAGAAGAACGCCTTTTTCTTCAAGGCGGAAGTGAATGGAAAGGTGTTCGTCGATACCAACGGCGATGGCAAGCTGTCTCCCCGGGAGACAGTTTTGGGCAAAGTGAAAGTGGAACTGGTGGCGATTGATAGCGGGGAAGTGTTCGCCACCACCACGACCAACCAGCAAGGGCAATACAGCCTCGGTGTGCTGGATGGTTTACGGCTGGGAAGTTACACAGTGCGTGTGACTCTGCCGGATGGCAATGTAGTCGATGGGCCCAAAGTCACCTTCACCAAGGGTGACACCATGGTGCAGGCCCATGTGGCTGTGCCACCCAAGCCGCCTGCGGCACGGGCGGCCACCACCGTGACCGCCCAGGCGAAACCGTCTCCGGTCGAGGGAATCGTGGTGGATGGCTCGATGGCCTTTCGCCAGATAGTTGGGGCGATGCTTGCCGGGCAGGTGGCTGGCGCGCCGAGAAGATAAATGAGCTGAGTGCTGGCCCTGGTATCATAAAAAGTCATGAAGTCCTGGGAAGGCGCGGAACTGAACAGTTTCGCGCCTTTCGCGGTTTTGGTAACTGAGGGCCTTGATAATTGCTGGTTGCCATAATCAGTTGCCGCCCATGGGATTGCCGGGGCCAGACATCAAACAATCCAGGAATCAGCCCGGCCGATGGGGAATGCCAACTGGCCTTCCAGCGGGCCAATAGGTGGCTTATCCTGCTCAACAGTGTGGTGACGGTGGTCAAACTTGCAAATGCATCCAGCGTCATGCGGGTAGCATCAACAGTATTTCCGGGTATTCCATAGCATAGTGTTAATACCGGATGGCGATTGGAGCTGTTAGCGGTGCGGATGCGGTATTGATGCATGCCGTCCCGGTGCGGGTCTGGTCAATGCCCGCCGCGCGTTTGATTCACCTGGAGGAAATCACGATGCCATTTTTTGTCTCCCTGGTGATGCTCGCAGGGGTCGCTTTTGCCCGGGCCGCGGAACGCCCGAACATCATCTTCCTGATGGCGGATGACCAGGGATGGAACGGGCTGTCGGTGCCCATGCACCCGGATGTGTCCGGTTCGAGAAGTGCCATTGTGCAAACGCCTCATCTGGAAAAATTGGCCAGTCAGGGCATGCGTTTCAGCGCGGCGTATTCCCCTGCGCCGGTTTGTTCACCTACCCGCATCAGTATTCAGACGGGAAAAAGTCCCGCCCAGTTGCACTGGACCAAGGCGGCTCCCCCCGAGACTGGCCGCAAACTGACCGAGCCCAGACTGGTCAAGCAGATCAGCGGCGAGGAGACCACTTTCGGCGAATTGCTGCGGGGTGCCGGGTATGCTACTGCCCACTATGGCAAATGGCACATCAACGGCGGCGGTCCCGCCAGGCATGGCTATGACGAGAGCGATGGTGACACTGGCAACGAGCATGCCTACCAATACACCGATCCCAACCCGGTTGATATCTTTGGCATGGCCAGGCGCGCTGCCGTTTTCATGGAGAAAAACAAGCAAGCGAACAAGCCTTTCTATATCCAGATGTCATGGAATGCGTTGCATGCCTCAGAGAATGCCCTGAAGGCCACGCTCGCCAAGTATGAAAAACTGGGCAATGGCAAGAATGCTTCACGGGCGGCCATTGCCGAGGATCTTGACACCGGCGTGGGCATGGTGCTGCAGTCTATTGAGCAACTTGGCCTTTCTGGCAACACCTATGTGGTCTACACCTCCGACAATGGTGGTGGGGCTCGTGGCGTTCTGGCTGGCGGCAAGGGGGATGTCTACGAGGGGGGTATCCGTGTGCCGTTTATCATCCGTGGTCCAGGCGTGAAGGCTAATGCGTGGTGTCATACCCGCATTGTGGGCTACGACATGTTGCCCACTTTCTGTGAATGGGCTGGTGTTGCCAAATCACTGCTGCCCAAAGGCATCGAGGGTGGCAGCATTGCGAGCCTGGTGAAAAATGAAGGCAAGGGCAAGGTGAGCAGACCAAGCGAGGAACTGGTCTTTCACTTTCCCCATTACCAGGGTGATACCCCCCACTCGGCAATCATCGCCGGTGACCTCAAGCTCATACGGTTCTACGAAGACAATCGCCTGGCGCTCTACGACTTGTCGCGGGATCTGCGCGAACGCAACGATCTTGCCACGAAAATGCCCGCTGCGGCCGCGCGGCTGAATGCCCGGCTGACCGATTATCTCAGCCAGGTAAAAGCCCAGATGCCAACCCCCAACCCCGACTATGATCCCTCCAGACCCGCTCCCCCTAGTTGACCGGGGTGGCATGGGTGGTGCAGGCGGAAGGGACAGCAAGAGGCCTGGTGGAAAAAAGCCGCCAGGCCAGGACTGATCGACTGACCTTGGCCCAGGGAACCCGAGGGAGAGACTTTCCATGATCCAGGCGATCTTTTCTTTTGCTGGTTTCAGGGTTTTCGCCGGACTGGAACTTTGGGTTTCCCTGGTGGTTCTGTTCCTTTCCGTGGAGCCGGCCGTTGCCCAGAACAATGGGCTGAATCAGGAAAAAGGCATGGGCCAGGGGAAAAAAGGCGGCGGCGGGCCGAAGCATGTTTTTTCAGGCCCTGCCCCAGCTCACCTGGTCGATCTGATTCTTGCCAGGCCAACAGATTAGTCGATCACCGCCAGCGTACTTGCGTACGAGCCGGTCGAGGCATACCTGACTTATGGCACCACTCAAGAATCCCAGCCCAACAAGACCGCAACCCGCAAACTGCCAGCAGGCATGCCTGCTGAATTCCTGATCAGCGGACTGATGGCTGATACAGGCCATCACTATCAACTGCTGACTCGCACCGGGGTGGAAACCAGTTTCAATAAAAGCTTGGCGGGTGAATTTCACACCCAAAGGAAACCAGGATCGGCTTTCAGATTCACCCTGCAAGCCGATTCGCATCTGGATCAGGGGACGCGTGTGGTCCTGTATGAGCGCACTGTAGCCAATGCGCTTTCAGATCAACCGGATTTCCATGTGGACCTGGGTGACACCTTCATGACTGACAAATATCCGCAGTACCAGGACTCACTGCCCCAGTACATCGCACAGCGTTACTATTTTGGGCGGATTGGCAGCGGTGCGGCTGTGTATCTGTTGCCGGGTAACCACAATGGGGAGCGGCTGGATCAATTGTCCAGCACGGTTGACAGCATGTCAGTCTGGTCGTGCCGGACCCGCCAAAAATATTTCCCCGCGATTTTCCCCGATGGTTTTTACACCGGGAACCTCACCCCCTAGCCGCCTCTGGACAAGCTGGGAAACTACTATGCCTGGCACTGGGGGGATGCCCTCATGATTGCCCTAGACCTGTTCTGGACCACCCAACGCAGGGGCCGTGGCCGCGATGCCAGCAACTGGACCCACACCCTGGGCGGGGAACAATTCCAATGGTTGGAGAAAACCCTGGCCAGCTCCCAGGCGAAGTACAAATGGGTTTTCATCCACCACCTGGTGGGTGGGCTGGATGAATCGGCCTGGGGTGGTGCCGAGCCGCTGCCCCGTATGAATGGGGCGGCAAAGGCAAGGACGGCAGCGATGAATTCAAAAACAAATGACCTGGTCGATGCCCATCCACCAGCTCCTGGTGAAAAATGGCGTGCAGGCCGTCTTTCACGGTCATGATCATTTTTATGCCCGGCAGGACCGCGATGGGGTTGCCTACATCATGGTCCCGCAGCCGGGTAACGCCGGCTTCGATCGTTTGCGCAACGCCGATGAATATGGTTATATCCGGGGCACTTTTCTGCCGCCACCCGGGCATGCGCGTGTGTCGGCCGACAAGGCGATGCTTGAGTATGTGTGGTCGTACCTGCCGCAAAGTGAAAATGGGGCACGCAAGAACGGCGATGTGGCCGACCGACAGGAAATGCGACCCTGGGAAAAGTCGGGAAGTTAAAGTGAGGACGGGTGGAGTGCCTGGTGACAGTCAACCCTCGGCATGGCCCTGATTTTTGGGAACTCCAGTCAGGGCACAGGTGATTGTTAGCACATTTTTCCGGGTATTTTCTGGGTTTCTTCGGGCTGGGGTGGTTGGAAACTGGGCC
>QWOS01000046.1 GCA_003669555.1 Planctomycetota bacterium | reverse complement strand
CAGGAGTTGCGTAATGCTTACCTGGAACTCGAATCCCTGCACCTGACCCTGCTCAACAGGGAAAACGGCATGGTTGGCTTCCCCACCCTGGTAAACAACCGCCGTGCCTTTTTCACCTATTCTGTGGGTGATTGCTCGATCCTCAATTGGTGCTACGCCTGCGACACCACTTTGCGGCCTGTGCCCAAGTCGTGGATCCGCACCGTAGCCATGCGCGAGGTAGCTTGAGCAGGCAGGCCCGTCACCCTTTCCGGGTGCGGGTTAAAGTGTGCGGCTTCACCCGCCGGGAAGATGTTGATAGGGCCTGCCACCTGGGTGTTGATGCTTTGGGCTTCAACTTCTACCCTCCCTCTCCAAGGCATGTCAGTCATGCCAAAGCCAACGAGCTGCTGCTTGGCGTCACCCCCCCGGTGATTTCAATCGGTTTGCTCGTCAGGCCAATCCAGTCCTCCGTGGAAGAACTGGTCCGGAAAGTGCCTGGACTTCGCTGCCTGCAGTTGCACGGCCTGGCCGCGCCGCCCGAATGGAAAGTACCCCGTCCGTGGATTGCAGCCTTCGCGCCCGTGGGGGCCGCGGACCTGCTGGCCATCGATGAATTTATCCGGGCCTCGAGACACATCCCGACACCGCCAATCAGTGTGCTGATCGATGGACATGCCCCCGGCCTGGAGGGGGGAACCGGAAAAACTGCTCCCTGGAACCTCCTGGAAGGCTACGATCCGGGTCTGCCCTGGATTCTGGCGGGGGGCCTCACCCCGGACAACATTTCCCAGGCACTGGCCATCCTCCGGCCCTGGGCCGTGGATATCGCCAGCGGTGTTGAGGATGCTCCAGGGATCAAATCGGCGGCAAAGATGCGGGAATTGCTCCAGCGGATGGATCAGCCACCGGTGGACTGATCATCAGGTGCTCTGACACCATCCCACGCAAATGGCGAAATCGCCACAACAAGCCCCATCCGTCAACGAGCGCTGCCACCAGGCATAGCAGGACCACCTGACGGTAGGGGAAAATCGCCCGCTCCACCACCGGCTCTACCCGTAGCCAATAAGCCATCGCCAGTATGGCACAGGCAAGCAACCAGTAAGCCAGCGTGAGCGAACCCGCCTCCAGGGCTACCTTCCCGGGCCTCCTTGCAGCCCGGCCGACGGGCCCCGGCCATGCCTGGTAAATAAAGCCCTGACCAAAAAGGCCCAGGGCCACAAACAGCGGCGTCCGCCGCTCCGCCCAATCGTCCATCCAGGGCGGAAGCCAGCCGACACCGGGGAAACACCATGCCCCCAGCGCGCAGCAGCAGAAGCCGGCCAGTAGCCAGAGGATCGAAATGGACCGGACCCCCGCACCACGCAACAACCCCCAGGCACCCAAAAAAGCCAGGATGGACAGCCCGGCCAGAGGGATGGAAAACATCTGTGCCCAAGAGTCGGTGGGTGGCCAGGGAATGCCATCATGGTGAAGCGGTTGCCGCACTTTGGGAGCAGCGGCAACCAGCAGCAAAGCAAAAGGGGTCAGCAAAAAGCTGGTCGCCGACCAGAACTGGACCAGCAAAAGGTGCCGGGCGGCACGCAGTCGCAAAACCCAGGGGGGAAACTGCATATCGATGGGTGCTGCCATAGTGCCTTGCTGTCAGCGTTTGGCCGGCATGGCATGGGTGGGATAGCCATGAGAGACCTCCGCAGCCTCCATGATCGTTTCAGAAAGAGTGGGATGCGCATGCATGGTCAGGGCAAGATCGCGGGCAGTAGCCCCCATCTCCATTGCCAGCATGGCCTCGCCAATCATTTCACCCGCATCGATTCCCGATAGCCCTATCCCCAGAACCCGGTCGGTAACCGGGTCGATGAGAATCTTGGTGAGACCATCAGTGCGTCCACGCGTCATGGCCCGGCCACTGCCAGTCCAGGGGAAGCGCAGGCGCTTGAAGGGGATTTTTCCCTTTTCGGCCTCGGCTTCGGTCAGGCCGCACCAGGCAATTTCGGGATCAGTGAAAACCACGGCGGGAACTGCGCGGACATCGTAAATCACGGGTTCACCGCACAGGGCCTCCACGGCGACTTTGCCCTCAAAGGTGGCCTTATGGGCCAGCATCGGCTCGCCAGCCACATCGCCGATGGCAAAAATACTCTTGACCACAGTCCGCCGCTGCGGATCGACCGGGATGAATCCCTTGGGGTCCATCTCGATTCCCGCCTTTTCCAGGCCAATATCGCGGGTGTTGGGGCGCCTGCCCACAGCAATCAGCACCCGATCGAAGGTATCGAGGCTAGTGGTCCCATCGGGTGCTTCCAGCGTGGCACGGATGGTTTTGCCCACCTCTTCCAGCTTGGTGACCTTGGTCTTGAGCAGGATCTGGGAGAACTGGCCCTGCAGGCGCTTCTGCAGCGGGACCACGAGGTCACGGTCGGCGCCGGGAAGCAGGTTGTCAGTCATTTCCACCACGGTCACCTTGCTACCCAGTGCCGCATAAACGGTGCCCATCTCCAGGCCAATGTAGCCACCACCCACCACCAGTAACTTCGTCGGGATATCTTCGAGCGCCAGCGCACCTGTTGAATCCATCACTCTCGAGGAGCCGATCTGAAAGAGCGGCGGCATGGTTGGGCTGGAACCAGTGGCGATCACCGCATGCTCGAAAACGATCTGGGTTTTCCCGTCAACCACCAGGGTGTTGGCATCGAGAAAGGAACCCCTGCCGTTGACATAGCGGATTTTGCGTGCGTCGCGCAGCACCGCCAGATTGCGGGTCAACCCTTCGACCACCTTTTGCCAGTGGCCGCGCACGCCGTTGATATCGATCTTGGGCGGGCCAAAGGTCACGCCGAAATGGCTCCCCTCCTTCGCCTCGTTGATGAGCTTGGCGACATGGAGAACCGACTTGGAAGGGATACAGCCCACCTGGAGGCAGGTACCCCCCATCCGGGGAGAGGCATCGACCAGGACAGTGGTTAGCCCCTTGTCGGCTGCCAGAAAAGCCGCGGCATAGCCACCCGGCCCAGCTCCCAAAACCACCACCTGCGCGCGAATCACTTCCATCCTGATTTCTCTCCTCGTGGCCGTCGTCGGGCTTGCCCGCGCCTGAGCGGGCCTGCCAGCCTTCTCAGGCATGTAGCAGCATATGCATCGGCTGCTCCAGCAGGTCGGCCATGCGCCTGAGGAACCGCGCGGCGGCGGCACCGTCAATCACCCGGTGATCATAACTGAGCGACAGCGGAACCATCAGGCGGGGTACCCATTGGCCATTTTTCAGGACGGGATCTTGCCGACCGCGCGAAACACCCAGGATCGCCACCTCGGGCCAGTTGACAATGGGCGTGAAGCCCGTGCCACCGATCCCCCCCAGATTGGTGATGGTGAAGGTGCCCCCACTGAGTTCTGAGCCATCCAGCTTGCGGGCACGGGCGCGCTCGGCAATGGTTGTGACCTCTGCCGCCAACTCGTGGACCGATTTCTTGTCCACATCGCGCACCACGGGAACCAGCAGGCCAGCCTCGGTATCCACAGCGATGCCAATATGGATGAACTTTTTCATCACGATGTGATTGTTCTGGAGATCGAGACTGGAATTGAAAACCGGGAATTCCCGCAGCATGATCGAGGCCGCTTTCAGGGCAAAAGCAGTCATGGTCAGTTTGGGGCCCTTACTGTTCTGGCTTTGCGAGCGACGGAAATCCTCCAGATCGGTGACATCTGCCAGGTCGTTCTGGGTCACATGCGGAATCTGCGACCAGGCAACGGACATCTGCCGGGCGGTGGCCCGGCGTATGGCCCCCATGGGCACACGCTCGACTGGGCCCTGATCCTCAAATCGTGGCAACGGAGGCGCTGAAGGTAAACCGCTTTGCGACTGGCCCGCGGTGGCGATGGTTTGCCGGACATAAGCCTTCAGATCGTCCTCGGTCACCTGGCCATGTTTGGCGGTGGGGGTGACACGATGGAGTTCAATCCCCATTTCGCGGGCCAGCTTGCGTGTGCCAGGACTGGCAGCGACCGGCCCCAGGTTCAGTACCTCGGTGCCGTGACTCACAACTGGGGTAACAACTACCGCAGGCGCAGCCTGAACCGTGATGGGTGCCGGTGCGGCGACGGGTGCCGAGGCAGCCTTGGCAACCGGAGCGGCAATAGTTTTAGGAGTGCTGGTTTTCGCTGGCGCAGCAGCCGATGAGGCAGCCCCTTCCTCGATGACCAGGTAAACCTGGCCTATCTTCACCTGGTCACCCACTTTGATGAGGAGCTTGCTAATCGTCCCGCTCAGGGGGGAAGGCACCTCCAGGGCGGCCTTGTCAGCCTGCACTTCCAGCAGGGGCTGGCCCTTCTCAACATAATCACCCGCAGCCACCTTGATGGCATTGATCTCGACAATATCCACATTTTCTTTCAGTGCCTGCAGCTTGAGCTCTGTCGCCATTGCCTTCTCCGGAAATGTTCTTGAATCTGAGTGAACGCCGCCCCAGCCGAACGGCGGTTGGGGCTCACCCCCTGGTTCAAGCAGTGAGGGGATTCAGCTTGTCCGGATCGATACCCAGTTTCAGGTAGGCCGCCTCCACGCCAGCGGCCGGGAATTGTCCCTTGCGGCAGAGCTGGTACAGTGTTGCCGCTACAATGTGGGGCGCATCAACCTCGAAATGGCGACGCAAGGCCGGCCGGGTGTCGCTACGGCCAAAGCCGTCTGTTCCCAGCGGGAACAGGCCACCAGGGACCCAGCGCGACACCATTTCGGGCACACTGCGCATAAAATCACTGACGGCCAGGAAAACCCCGTCCTCTTTGGCGAGCACGGTCTCCAGGTAGCTTTTCCTGGGGGTTTTGCCGGGATTGAGGAAACTCCAGCGCTCGGCCTCCAGGCAATCGCGCCTCAGCTCCTTGTAGCTGGTGGCGCTCCAGACATCGGCACTGACACCGTATTCGGCAAGCATCTCCTGGGCTTTGAGTGCGTGCGGCAAAATGGAGCCCGACCCCAAAAGGTGGGCCCGTGGCCCGGTGGCAAGAGTGGTTTTCCGCAGCCGGTACAGCCCCTTCAGGATGCCATCGCGGGCCCCCTCAGGCATGGCGGCTTGCGCATAATTATCGTTATAGAGAGTAATATAATAAAAAATATCCTCGCCATTCTTGTACATGCGACGGATGCCATCCTGGACAATGCAGGCCAACTCAAAGGCGTAAGCCGGGTCGTAGGCCATCAGGGTGGGCACAACCGATGCCTGCACATGCGTGTGGCCATCCTCGTGCTGCAATCCCTCGCCATTCAGGCTGGTGCGGCCGGCGGTAGCGCCGAGCATAAAGCCCCTGCACCGCAGATCGGCTGCGGCCCAGATCAGGTCGCCGACCCTTTGGAAACCAAACATTGAATAGTAGATGTAAAAAGGAATCATTGGCACGCCGGCGTTGGCGTGCGAAGTCCCCGCGGCGATGAACGAGGACATGGCCCCCGATTCGTTGATACCCTCTTCAAGCAGTTGGCCATCGACGGCCTCTTTGTAGACCACCGCCATGGCAGAATCCACCGGCTCGTATTTCTGCCCGTTGGAATTGTAAATCTTGTAGTTGGTGAAGAGCGGATCCATGCCGAAGGTACGGGCCTCGTCCGGAATGATCGGCACGAGATGCCGACTCAGCGCGGGATCCTTCAACATGACGCTCAGCATGTCGACAAAGATTCCGGTGGTACTGGGCGTCTTGTCGCCCGACCCTTTGGCATAGCGGAGGATCAGATCGTTGGAGGGGGGTTCGAGCGGACCACCACGCACCGTGCGGCTGGGCAGGTAGCCACCGAGTTCCTCACGGCGGCTATGCAGATAGGTATGCTCGATGGAGCCCTCGGCCACTTCGCAGAAGGTCGATTTCTCGGCCTGCTCGGCGGTGAGCGGAATGGAAAATCTTTCGCAGATATGCAGCAGGCTTTTTGCCTTGAGCTTCTTTTGCTGGTGGGCGATATTCAGGCCCTCGCCAGCGTCACCCATGCCAAAGCCCTTGACCGTATGGGCCAAAACTACCGTGGGGCGCCCCAGATGGGTCACCGCAGCCTGATAGCCCGCGTAAACCTTGATGGGATCCTGCCCACCCCGACGCAGCCCCTTGAGCTCCTCGTCACTAAGGTGCTCCACCAGTTTGAGCAGCTCGGGCGACTTGCCAAAGAAATGCTCACGCATGTAGGCGCCGGTTTCCACCACATATTTCTGCAACTCGCCGTCCACAACCTCGTCCATGCGACGGCGAAGATGGCCACCATGGTCGCGAGCCAGCAAGGCGTCCCATTCGCTCGCCCAAACCACTTTGACCACATTCCAGCCGGCCCCGCGGAAAAATCCCTCGAGTTCCTGCAGGATCTTGCCGTTGCCGCGCACAGGTCCATCGAGACGCTGGAGATTGCAATTGATAACAAAAGTCAGGTTATCAAGCCGCTCGCGGGCCCCTAAAGTGAGTGCGCCCAGGGTTTCGGGCTCATCGCATTCGCCATCCCCGAGAAAACACCAGATTCGTGATTTGCTGTGGGCCTTCAGCCCACGGTTTTCGAGATAACGCTGAAACCGGGCCTGATAAATGCCCATAATGGGCCCCAAGCCCATGCTCACCGTGGGAAACTGCCAGAAATCTGGCATCAGCCAAGGGTGGGGGTAACTGCTAAGCCCGCCACCGGGCTGCAACTCTCGGCGAAAATTAATCAGTTTTTCCGCACTCAACCGCCCCTCCAGGAAGGCCCTGGCGTACATGCCAGGGGATGCGTGGCCCTGGAAATAGACAAAATCCTGGCCATCGGGATGGTTCTGGCCCTTGAAGAAATGATTGTGGGCCACTTCGTACAGGGTCGCGGAACTGGCAAATGTGGAGATATGGCCACCAACCGTCCCATCGATCTCGTTGGCGCGCACCACCATGGCCATTGCATTCCAGCGCACCAGATTGCTGATGCGCTCTTCCACTTCCAGATTGCCGGGAAAAGCAGGCTGGTTCTCCAGGCGGATGCTGTTCACATACGGTGTTGTGGAGATTGCATGGCCGGGTGCACCCGCCAAAAAGGCTTCTTCTTCAGCCTGATCCAGCAGGTAACGGATTCGGGCGCCACCAGACCTGCTGGCAACCGCCCGCACCGATTCTCGCCACTCGCTGGTTTCAACGGGGTCATCATCGGCGCGAGGACCGGGACAGGGGTCGCTTTCAGGGACGGAGCCCGCAACGGTACTGGCACCGTTGTGGTTAACCGTTCTGGGATCAGTCGTGACAGGCATTGTGCCTTGCGGTCTGTCCAATACGCCTTCAATCACCATGACGAACTCCCGACAATACAAAAAACGAATAAGCTTTCCCAACGTGCGCGTTTGCTTGTATTCTAGTTTTGCCGTCCAAGCAAGATAAGGTGAGCTTGACGGTTGATCGGATTCTTCGACATTCCGATCAAACAGCCTTGCCTTGACTGGAGCATTTTTTCAACCTTGGGATTCGATCAATCACGCTCTGAACTTAGCGTTCGCCTGGAAAGGGCTGTTTTGGTAGGCGTTGGCCTGCCAGGCCGCCCCTGGGACGAAGCCGATCCGCTTGCTGAACTACGGGGTCTGGCTGAAACAGCCGGTTCACTGGTAGTTGGCCAATTGACCCAAAAAAGGCATGGTTTGCAATTAGGAACCTACATCGGAACCGGCAAGGTGCGAGAGCTGGGTGAATTGGTCAAATCGTGCGATGCTGATGTTATCCTGTTCGACAACGACCTCACCGCCAGTCAGATCAAAGCCCTGGAGAAAGCCACCGAGTGCAAAGTACTCGATCGCAGTGAACTGATTCTGGATATTTTTGCCACCAGGGCGCGTACCGCTGAATCCCGCCTCCAGGTGGAATTGGCGCAGCTGGAATATGCCCTGCCACGCCTGAAACGGATGTGGACCCATCTCAGCCGGGTGAAGGCAGGCATAGGCATGCGTGGGCCAGGTGAGACCCAGCTTGAGGAAGACCGCCGCCTGGTGGGACACCGCATCCGCGACCTGAGGGAAAAATTGCGTGTTGTGCAGGGACGCAAAGAGCGGGAAGTGGCTTCGCGCTCAACTGAGCCCACGATTTCTATCGTCGGCTACACAAATGCTGGCAAAAGCACCCTGATGAACACTCTCACCGGCGCAAGCGTTCTGGCTGAGAACAGGCTTTTCAGTACCCTCGACACGCGTACACGCACATGGCGGCTCAAGGATGGCCGCCATGTGCTGCTCAGCGACACGGTCGGTTTCATCCGTGACCTGCCGCATCATCTGGTGGCTTCGTTCAAGTCAACCCTTGAGGAGGCACGCCGGGCCCGGCTGCTGGTGCATGTGGTAGATGCCAGCAGCAGCCAGGCCGAGGAACACATCGACGCGGTGGAGACCGTGCTGGCGGATGTGGGCTGCGGTGAGCAGCCGGTGCTGCTGGTTTTCAACAAAATTGATCAGCTTCCTGATATTTCGTTCCTCCAGGCACTCCAGCAGAAGCACCCCCGCTCGGTGGCTGTGAGCGCCTTCCAGCGCATCGGCCTGGAGCACCTCGAAGAGGCCATCACTGATCGGCTCGACTCCGATTTGGTGGCCTCATTGCTGGAGACAGTTCCCGCCAATGGCAAGCTGCTGGCGTGGCTGCGCACCCACGCCAAGAATGTGGAGGAACACTACACCGAAGATTGCGTGCGGATCGAGTGCCTTCTCGATGGGGCCGCCCTGGGGCAAGCCTTGCGTATGGGTGCCATCCAACTGCGGCCCGACAACCGTTTGCTCCCGGGTATTGCAACGGAACCAGTCGAAGGTGAAGCCGATTCGGCTGCTTCCCTCGACAGCCCAGCAAACGCGCCAGACGAGGCAGATGAGGCAGACTGATCTCATCTCGGAGAGTCGGTTAAAAACAGCAAAACCCCCCGGGCCCTGGTTGGGTGCAGGGGGTTTTACAAGCATCAAAGCCTGACGAATCCAGTCCTCTGGTGAACTCAATCCACATTACGCCGCAACGACTCGTCCTTGAGTGTGATCTGCCCCTGGGAATCAAGATCAGCACCGGAAGCCTCGCGTCGCAAATCCTGCATCAAAAGGTCTTCGTAACGCATGTTGGTGGCCTGGGTGAAACGCTGGTACAGGGTGTCGGGCTCATTGAGTTCGCGCTGTTTGCTGGCACCCTGGTAGGCAGCTTTGAATTCGCTTTCGGAAGGGGGAACCTTGCTGGTGACCAAGGCGAGATAGAGCGAATCACCCGGATTATTGGCTAAAACCAGAGCACTACCCGGATCAGTATCAGCCAGCAGCAGCAAGCTTTCAGGACGGGGATAGCGAATGATATTGATGGGAATACGGCTCTGCTCATAGCTCCCCGACATGGCAGGCGAAAAAGATTGAGCACGGCTCAGATTCGATTTGCCATCGAATACCTGGGCCTGGAGCATGCCCTTCAACTCGGGGAACTTCTCGCGCAATTTGGCCATGCACTGCTCCCCGGAGATCATATCGATAGGCTTGCCGCCCGTGCAAACCTTGAGGAATTCCTGATATTCCTTGGCCTTGCGGCGAACCTCGCGGATTTGCCGTCGCAGCAGGATTTCGGACTTGACCAAAGGGCGAACCTCATCCAGAGAGCGTGGCCTGGAAGCCTGTTCGTCACTGGCCCAGAAGAGGTATTCGGGCAAGGATTCTTTTTGCGGCTCAATGGGCATCCCGAACGAAACAGCCGGATTCTTCAGTGAGATTCGGCTGGCCAAATAAACCCCGCGCACTTGTGAGCGCAGGTAATCGGCAAATGGCCGGTCCACCTCGCGTCCAGGGCTATTGGCCTTGAGGCTTTCCTGGTAGGCCTGAACCAGCGGCTGCACCACTGGGTCCTTCTCAACTCCCACCACATCGGCGGGTGCGGCCATAGGGTGGTAACTGAAGCCGAGAGCCTGGGCTCGCTCCTTGACCTTGGCTTCGGTAGCTGCTGGATCTTTGGGAGGGATTCCCCCCGCGCCACGCAGGCTGGAAATGTACTCGCTGAACGAGGTGACCTGACGATCGAAAGCGGCCTTGCGGGAAGCCAGAAAGAGTTCCGGGGCAATGAGGGCCGCCACGGTTTCTTCCGCAGCGAGTTTGCCGGGACTATTGGTGATTCCCAGCGCCGCATAAGGCATGTGGCCCGTGCCGGCTGCGAGCAGGGCCGAAGCCGCGGCCCTGTGAACCCGGCGAAAGCGAGCCAGGGCATCGGGACCGGCCAAAGCAAAAGCCAAACCCGAGCCATTGGTTGAGGAGGCACCCAGCCCCACTAGCGCCGTCACCAGCTCAGGGGTCAGTTTTTCGAGTGGGGCACCAGACTTTTGATGAGCACCATCGTGACGGCGCTGCTCAAAAGGAGCGATTTTTATGGCCAGGTCGCGGCGTTCAAATGCCCCCAACTGCGGATCGAGCCACAACCAGGGCGCCAGGCCGGGCAAGGAATCCTCGTTGAGCACTGGCAGTCCGGTGGAACTGCAATCCGACCAGGGATACAAGGCAGTGAATCCGGCTCCGCCCGCCAACGCCTGACCAAGGGCCTGGATAGGGGCCAGCACCCGGACAACCTGCAACAGGTGGACTTGCGACTTGACCTGAACCGAATCCTCACGGGCAGCCACCCAGGTCAGCTTGTAAAGCTGGGCACTTTTGAAACCGGGAAAAGGCGAGCCAGGCACCGGTTCGACATCTTTGTACCGGTCGAAGAATTCCTGGATTTCCTTGTCCGAAACATCCTGGGCGGATGATTCCGCGCCGACTGGCGGCAACGGCAGGGGCTGCACCACCGCTGCCACACGGGTGAGGTTGCGGTAATAAAACCGCTGGAATTCCTCAGGCGTGGGTGCAAGGGTGGTGGCAGGCACGGCGCCAGCGGCCCCGCCCATCATCATCTGGAACATGCCACCAGCCGCCTGGCCCAAAATCACCTCCCGTGCCAGCATGTTGCTCATCAGGCCGCGGAGAGCGTCCTTCATGGCCAGCGCTGTGATGGGTCTTCGGGTGCTCATGGCCGCATAGGTGATCGCATTGGCAATGAATGGCAACTCCTCAAAAGCCTGGCCTTCGGGCCAGGGGTCTTTCATGCTGGCAGTGGCCAATTCGGTGTTGAAAACGCGCCGCATGGCCTCGTCATCGAGGCGGATGCCCAGTTTATCAGCCTGGGTACTCCAGATGAGCTGATCCAGCAAATCATCGAGCGTTTGTGGGGGAGTGGCTAAAAAACGGGGCCGTTTGGCCTCAGACTCGCGCCGCTGGTTAGCGTTGAGCTGATTATTGTAAGCAAAGCGCAGGATTTCAGCCATCTGGTAATTTTCACGCACCTGCAACACGTCTCCCTTGAAGACCGGTTTCCCGTACAGCTTGGCCGCGAGGGGTCCCTTGTCGGCGCCAGAATTGCCTCCCAAGGTGTTAAGGATGTCGCCCTGTCCAAAAGTCAGGACAAAGACGAACATCGCCACCATGGCAGCGACAGACATCACTATTTTTGAGTTCTCGCGAACCGTTTCAAGTGGATTGAACGCCATGGTCCGTCCTTGAGCTGTTTCGGTGCATCCCAAACAAATCGGAGAAGCTTCCCCTTGACGAGTTCAAGGTTGGCCCTCCATCGTGGGAGCCTGACTGTATCATTGAAATGAGGATTGTACCGTTTGTGTTTGGCATCACAACAGCAACAGTCCACAGTCCAGCAAACCAGCCTTGACCGGAGAATCACTTGGCCGCACGGAAAAAGACGAAAAACCTGGTGATCGTGGAATCCCCAGCCAAGGCAAAAACCATCCAGAAGTATCTGGGGCCTGATTTTGAGGTAGCTGCCAGCGTCGGCCATGTACGGGATTTGCCCAAAAGCAAAATTGGTATCGACATCGAGAATGGCTGGCAGCCCACCTATCGGCCACTTGTTGACCGCAAGAAAGTCCTCGATTCTCTCAAAAAGATGGCAAAAACCGCCAAAATGGTCTATCTGGCGCCTGACCCCGACCGGGAAGGAGAGGCCATTGCCTGGCACCTGAAAGAGGCACTCAGCCTGCCCGATGACATGGTGCAGCGGGTGACCTTCAACGAAATCACCAAAAAAGCAGTTCAGGAAGCCTTTGAGCACCCCCGCGCCATCAACATGGATCGCGTGCAGGCCCAGGAAGCGCGGCGGTTTCTCGATCGTGTGGTGGGGTACAACCTGAGCCCTTTGCTCAGCCGCAAACTGGCCCGGCAGCTATCCGCCGGGCGGGTCCAGTCGGTGGCAGTGCGGCTGATTGTCGATCGGGAGCGGGAAATTGGCGCTTTCGAGAGTGAGGAATACTGGCGCGTGCAAGCCCTTCTGGCCGTGGCAGGGACGGCTGACAGGGGCCTGATCGGCCCGGGTACCGTGCGCATCCTGGAGGTACAAGCCGACAAACCCAAGGGGCGCGGCAAAAAGAAAGCCGAGCCGTCTGACAGCGATGCTGCGGGTGAAGGAAGCAAGGCCGAGGAGTTGCCACACGGCTCCTTCATGGCCGAGTTGGCCACCTGGCAGGGCGAAAAGTTCGCCGCCAACAACAAGGCCTCGGTGCAGGAAATAGTCGGGGGCCTTTCAAGCTGCCCCTGGGTTGTGAAAACCCTCGACGAAAAAGAGCAGCAACAGCGCCCACCTGCTCCTTTCACCACCAGCACCCTGCAGCAGCAGGCCTCATTGCGGATGGGGTACACCGCCAGCCGCACCATGCGCACCGCCCAGCGGCTTTACGAAGGCGTGGAAATGGGTAGTGAGGGCCAGGTGGGCCTGATCACCTACATGCGAACTGACAGCACCCGCGTATCAGCCGAGGCGTTGCAGGCAGTGCGGGCCAAGATCCTCTCCGAGCATGGGCCGAACTATTTGCCCGACCGCCCGAATTCCTACTCATCCGGCAAAAGCGCCCAGGAAGCCCATGAGGCCATCCGGCCAACCGACATGAAATTCACGCCGGAACTGGTGGCCCGTATCCTCCCTGCCGAGCAAGCGCGGCTCTACACCTTGATCTACCTGCGCTTCCTCGCAAGTCAGATGAAACCGGCCATCTTCAGTATCACCACCGCCGAGATCAGCGCGGGAGAGGCTATTTTCCGGGCTTCCGGGCGCATCATGCGCTTCGATGGCTTCCGCAAGGTAACCCCAGTCTCATCGAAGGGGGAAGAGCCCCAGCTGCCAGCGCTGAAGGTTCGTCAGGGCCTGGATTTGCTCCGGCTCGATGGTAGCCAGCACTTCACCCAGCCCCCGCCCCGTTACAACGAGGCTAGCCTGGTGAAGATGCTTGAAAAAGAGGGTATTGGCCGTCCCAGCACCTACGCCTCCATCATCTCGAAAATCCAGGAACGCAACTATGTGGAACAGACCGACCGTCGCTTCCACGCCACCCCGATTGGCATGCAGGTAACCGATCTGCTGGTGACGAATTTCGCCAAGATCATGGATCTGAAATTCACCAGCCACATGGAAGGCGAGCTGGACCGTATCGAAACCGACCACATGCCCCGGAACGAGGTCCTTGACCAGTTTTACGGTCCCTTCAAGGCTGAGCTGACGGAGGCCGCTGACCGCATGGGTGCGAGCAGCGAGAAATGCCCCAAATGCCAGAAGCCTCTCCAGGAGCGTTTCAGCCGTCGCGGGCGGTTTTTTGGCTGCTCGGGTTACCCCGAATGCGACTACATCAAGCGGCCAGAAGGTGAACCGGAGCGGAAGGCAGCTGAAGTCACCGAACATGCCTGCCCGATCTGTGCCAAACCGATGCTGAAGCGGTTCAGCAAAGCTGGCCCATTTCTGGGTTGCTCAGGCTACCCGGAATGCAAGACAACCATGAATCTTTCGGCCGAGGGCACCGCGGTTCTGGCCAGTCGGGCCACCGACCACGATTGCGACAAATGTGGCCAGAAAATGCTGCTACGCACTGGCAAACGCGGGCCGTTCCTGGCTTGCTCAGCTTACCCCAAATGCCGCCATGCGGTGGATGTGGATGAGGACGGGAACCCGAAAAAGCCCGTGGAGCTGGGCATCCCCTGCGAAAAATGTGGCGCCCAGATGGCAATTAAAAGGGGGCCCCGCGGTCCCTTCCTGGGTTGCACAGCCTACCCCAAATGCCGCGGGACGAAGCAGATCACTCCGGAGATACGCACCCAACTGGGGGACAAACTTCCTCCCCAGGTGGTGCGCCCACCTGCTCCGGCGGTGGAAGTGACCCAGAAATGCCCCAAGTGCGAGGCCCCGATGAAACTGCGCTCCGGCGCCAAAGGGTTCTTCCTGGGTTGCACCAAGTACCCCAAATGCCGGGGGGTGATGGAACCACCTGATGAGCTGAAACAACAGATCGAGGCCGCCGAAAAGGCCGGGGCGACGGACACCGTCGCCTAAGCTCTGGGCCATCAGTCGGGGCACCTCCTCCCTGGCGAGGGCCCCGACTGTTTTCCAGTGCGCCCGTGCCTGTGTACCTGACCGGAGTTCCAGGGCAAGTGGCTTCTGTATTCTGGGCGTTGGCCGAACCGGTTTCGCGCATTCGGATACATGGCGGACAAGCAGAAGCCGGTTTTCTTTGGGATAGCGGGAACCATTCCCCCGGTTCAGGTTTTGCCTCTGGGTATGGCAAGGGGGGGGGTATTTCCCTCCTCCTGAAGATGAATCCATGTTCCTGGTTGTTGATGCTTACCAGCGTTCGAGCTGGCGAACCCTGCCTGCCGGGGGGGGCGCCCCACAACCGCAGGTAGAGGTGGTGGGTCCGCTCATTCCCAATACCCTATTCCGCCATCAAGGCAATTTTTTGGGAGGAACTCAACTAGCCATAAGGCGGCATCCCAACTAGCCAGCTCTTCAGGGCACTGGGCTGGTGGCCGGGAAAGTGGTTACCCGGAGTGGCATCCGCATCATTAGCCAAGTCCCAGGCAACCGCAACAACATTGCAACCTGGAGGGCCGCCACTTTCTTCACAGGCTGTTCCTGCTTGCCTGAGAAACGCTACCAACAACCAAGGAATGTACGGAATGGAGGTCTTTGAAGAATGAGTGGAACCATGAGACCCAAACAAATGACATGCCCAGGTGCGTGGGACAAACATCAACAATGGCGCTGGGCATTCGCGCCCATACGCACCCTGATTGCGTTATACCTGCCCTGCTTGCTGTTTTTTGCAGGTGCGGCAATAGCAACCGGGCCACCTATCGAGACGATTGACGCCCTGTGGGCGGGGTTTGATCCGCGGGCAACACCGCTGGATGTAGAGGTGGTCAAGGTGTGGGACGAGGGGGATGTTCATCTGGAAATGATCTATTTCACGGGTGAAATGTTCGAGGGGGAAAAAACCCGCGTCTTTGGTTATCTGGGCCGCCCAAAGTCGGTCAGCGGCAAGCTGCCCGGGATTTTGCATATTCATGGGGGTGGGCAAACGGCCAACCTCGAATGGCCCCGCTTCTGGGCCAGACGGGGCTTTGTATGCCTGACTTTTGATTTCTGCGGCGACACCAGTCTTCCCACGCTGGGCCCCGAGTACCGTCGCGAACGATTCACCCAATGGGGACGCGTGCAAGCCGACATGATGAAGGTGGGGGGCGGCACCCGGATGTCTCCCACCCCAAGGCACAATCCCTGGTATCACTGGGCACTCACAGCCCGTCGGGGGCTGACCCTGCTGGAGACGCAACCGCAGGTTGATGGCGAAAAACTGGGCATATTTGGCATCTCAGTAGGTGGTACCCTCACCTGGACGGTGGCGGGAGTGGACCGCCGGGTGAAGGCGGCTGTGCCTATTTACGGCTGCGGCTGGGAGTTTTATCCCTACCCACCCAAGGTGGACGATCACCAGGCTGAGGAGTTGCGGCTGTGGCGGCAACT
>QWOS01000120.1 GCA_003669555.1 Planctomycetota bacterium | reverse complement strand
CCGTGCAAAAAGTGCGCGACTCGGCCAATCGCATGTCCAGCTCCAACAACCTCAAGCAGATTTGCCTGGCCCTGCATGGCCTGCACGATTCCAACGGAAAACTGCCCTTCTGCAACGGTACCTTCCCCGTCACCGGCAATCAGGACGACTGGAACGATACCCGCGCCAATCCCTCTCATTACGGCACTATTTTTTATTATCTCCTGCCCTTCGTCGAACAAGGCGCCCTCTACACATCCGGCCAGGTCAACAACAATGGGGCTGGTCGATCCCAGTCGTGGAATCTCTCTTCTCCTGTCAAAACCTACCAGGCCCCCAACGATTCCAGCATGCCCGCCGATGGAAAAACCTGGTCGGGTCGTGGCGCCTGTAGCTACTCTGCCAACTGGCATGCCTTTGGTGGCGGTTGGGGCGAGGACTGGGGTGTTGGCGGCAAGGCCCGCATTCCCGCCTCCTTCCCCGATGGCACCTCCAACACCATTGCCTTTGTGGAGCGTCCCACCATCTGTGGCGACACCAGCAAGCAGTACGGTGTCGGTTACACCGAACGCATTTTCGGTGAAGACGGTCAGGGCGCTGGCCCCACCGACTTCAAGTACCGGGGTGGCAATGCCTGGGGTCCGTTCTACTTCGCCTATATTCCCGGCGGTATTGAGTTCAACGATTTCCAGGGCGGACGCTACCCCAGAGACTACTTCACCCCCATTCAGACCAACCCCTCGCAAAATAACTGCGATCCCATGCGTTTGCAGAGCCTCTCGGGCGGGGTGATGCAGGCCGCCATTATGGACGGCAGCGTCCGGGGTATCAGCACGACCATGAATGTGATCACTTTGGGGCGCGCTTTCATGCGGAATGACGACTTGCCGATGCAAGATTGGTGATTCCGCCAAATGGTGATCCAGTTCCATCCCGGGTCTCGTCCACGCGACACCCGGGATTTTTTTGTGTATACTTGTTGTTGCGATGCGGTGGGTTGCCTGGTTTTTCCCCTCCGGTTTAACCCGTTTTTTCATTTCACACCCAGGAGTTTCTCCCATGAAATCTTGTATGCGTTGGCTGACCGGTGCTTCTCTGGCAGGCTTGTTCGCCCTCCTTGGCTGCGCCGGCGGCAACCCCAATGCCGCCTCTTCCATGAATGGCAAGGTCACCTACAAGGGTGAGCCGGTGGGTGGTGGCACCGTCCGCCTCGACAAGGAAGGGGCCACCCAGAAGGAAGGCAACAAGATGAGCATGAATCTCAGTCCGGATGGCACCTTCAATGGCACGGATATCGCCGATGGCGAATACACGGTGGAGATCGAGACCGAGAGTGCCAAGGGGAATGCCCCAACTGATTACAAGGGCAAAAAGATGCAAAGTAGCCCGATCCCCCAGACTGCTACTGTGGTCAAAGCCACCTATGTTGCCATCCCCAAGAAATATGCCAAGAAGGATACCTCCGGCCTGAAAATCAAATTGGAAAAGGGCAAAAACGAAAAGAATTTTGACCTCACGGATTGATTCGGCCCGTACTCCCTGACCCTGCCACACAACCTGCCTGCCGTCCCTTCCTGGGGCAGCAGCGGGTTGGTTTTCTATCTGGCTGGCAGCCCCGTGCCAAATCGAACGCCTTCTGGCACTGCCTGAAGCCTAAACTGAGAAGGGGGTGCCATGCCAACGGGCTCCCGCCAACCTTGCCATCGGGCCTGGAGCCAAAGTCATGTCCTCCCTGCCTGCCAGCGCGCCAACACCCCCGCCCACCCGGCGACGCTGGCCCATTCCCGGGCGCCGCCTGGGCCTTTTCTTGTGCCTGGTATTCCTGGGCGCTGGGGCAGCCTATGGCTGGTTCCTGCTGGAGTGGCGCTGGGCACTGGAGGACCTGAGGGCAGCCCGGCCCCGGGAAGCCCGGCAGAAACTGCTCCGCTGCGAGTGGCTCTGGCCCCGCAACGCTGAGCTGCACCGCATGCTGGCGCGCTCCGCATGGCTGGCGCGCGACTTTTCCGCCGCTGAATTACACCTGCAAACCAGTCAGAAGCTCATGGGGGGTGCCACCGACCGGCTGCAACTGGAATACTTGCTGCTGCGGGTGATGGCGGGCGAGGCCGATGAGGCTGCGGTGGCTCTGGGCACCTACCTGACTAACGGTGATGCCGAATCGCCGGTGATCCTGGAAACCCTGGCAGGAGCCTATATTCGTGACCTGCGCTATGGGCCGGCGTATCAGGTTCTGGACCGCTGGCAGGAATTGCAGCCCGACAACGCCCGGCCATACCATTGGCGTGGCTGGGTGCTGGAGCGGATGAACCAGCCCAAATCAGCCATGGAAGACTATCTGCGCGCGCTGGAACTGGATCCCGAACTCTCCATTCCCAGGCTTCGTGTGGCCGAGATGCTGCTCGAAGACAAACAGCCAGAAAACTCCCTGCGACACCTGGAGCGGTTGCGCAGCCAGAAACCGGATGACCCGGTGGTGATGGCCCGGCTGGGCCAATGCCGCTACCTGGAGGGTAAAGCCGACGAGGCGCGGGAACTGCTCGAAAAAGCCCGCCTGAGTCTGCCAAAAGACGGGCCCCTATTGCTCCATCTGGCCAAACTGGATGTGGAGTCAGGCCAGGCTGATGCAGCCATCCTTTTGCTGACCCAATTGCTGGACCGTGACCCGAATGACACCGAAGCCCGTTTCCAGCTGGTGGTCGCACAACGACTGGCCGGCCAGCCTCAGGAGGCGGAAAAAACCCTGGCCGAGTACGAGCGGCAAAACAAGCTGCTGCGCGATTCCAACCAACTGCTGCAGGAAGAGGCGCAACATCCCTCCACCGATGCTGATTCCGTCGCCCGGATTGGTATCATGCTCCTGGAGCTGAACCAGCAACCCCAGGGCTTGTACTGGCTGGAAAAGGCGCTGGAGCGCGATCCCCGCTCCCAGTCTGCCCACCGGGCCCTGATGCTTCATTATGATGCCAGGGGGAACACAGGGCTGGCTGCCCAGCACCGTGCCCGTCTGAATGAAAAATAGCGGCTGGCACCTGCCAGGCCGGGGCTATTATCGCGAACCAGATTCCGCTTCATCCGCACCACGGTCTTGCTTCGGGAGTTCTCAGAGCCATGGATTCGACCAGCCGGTTCACCCGCCACCTCAGCCCCCCCAGCAGGGCCAGATCCTGCCTGCTGATTCTGGGCTTTCTGGCGACCGGATGCGGTTCAAAAAAACCGGACCTGGTCCCGACCGGCCCGGTGGAAACCACGGTCGCGCTTTCACCAGGCCAAATCCTTTTCGAGGATCTGAGTGCGACTTGTGGCGTGCAAAGTACCTATGACAACGGCGAAGCCGTACGACCGCCCAACCTCACCATCCTTGAATCGCTCGGCGGCGGCCTGGCCCAGGTTGATTTCGACAAGGACGGCCTGCTGGATCTCTATTTTCCCGGGGGCGGTTATTTTGCCGGCCCGGACAATCACACGATTCTGGGCCGCACTGGCAAACTGTATCGCAACCTGGGAGGTTGCAAGTTTCAGGATGTCACGGCCGGCGCAGGCCTGGCAACCCTGGCTGGAGGTGCGCCCTGGTTTTATACCCACGCCGCGGCTGTGGCCGACTACGACTGCGACGGCTGGCCCGACCTGCTGGTGACCGGCTGGCGTCGGGTCGCCCTGTTCCATAACGAACCGGATGGCATGGGGGGCCGGCGGTTTGTGGATGTTTCGGCTCAGGCGGGGATGGACCAGGGAGTCATCTGGGCCACCAGCGCGGCCTGGGCGGACCTCGATGGCGATGGCCTGCCCGATCTCTATGTCTGCCAGTATGTGGACTGGTCTTTTGCCAATAACCCCTCCTGCGATTACGACGGCAAAACGCCCGATGTCTGCCCCCCCAAAAAATTCAGCGGCCTGCGCCATCTGGTCTACCACAACCGGGGTGGCGGCAAGTTTGCCGAAGTGGGGACTGAGGCCGGCCTGCCCCCAGGCGGCGACCAGGGCAAGGGGCTGGGCGTGGTGGCAGTCGATGCCAATGGCGATGGCAAGCCGGATATCTATGTGGGAAACGACACGGTGGACAACTACCTCTTCATCAACCAGTCCACCCCGGGCAAGATCAGGCTGAAGGAAGTGGGGGTCATCGCCGGCGTCGCCCGCGATGGCAATGGCTCGGCCAATGGCAGCATGGGTGTGGATGCGGGAGATCTCGATGGCAGTGGCCTGCCCAGCATCTGGGTGACCAATTACGAGAACGAACTGCATGCCCTGTATCGCAACCTGAGCAAGAACGGGGCCCCTTCTTTCATTTTCCAGACTCCCGGCGCGGGAATCGCCGCCATTGGCCAGAAATTTGTCGGCTGGGGCACTGGCTTTGTCGATCTGGACCACCACGGCTACGAAGACCTCGTGGTGGTGAATGGCCATGCCATCCGCCACCCCACCACCACGGGCCGCAAACAGCGCCCGGTGCTCCTCCGCAACATCGCTGGCAAGTTCAAGGCCATCAGCAATCTGGGTGGCCCGTACTTTGCCGAAGACCATCTTTCCCGTGGCATGGCCATTGGCGACCTGGACAACGACGGGGCGATGGATATGGTCGTGGCCAACATGAACGAACCCGCGGGGGTGCTGCACAACATTGGCTGCGGTCATGACAGTAACCATTGGGCCGGTTTCACGCTGGCAAAGCCCGGAAACAAGGATGTGGTGGGCGCGCGACTAGAAGTCGTGGCGGCTGGCAAGTCGCGTTATCGTTTCGCCAAGGGGGGTGGCAGCTATGCCAGCAGCCCGGACCGCCGTCTGGTGGTGGGGCTGGGAACCACCGCCAGCATCGAGGCGGTGAAAGTGCGCTGGCCCGATGGCAAGGAAGAATCGTTTACCGGGACCCTCGCCGACAAGTATTGGCGTCTGACCCAGGGCGAAGGCCAGGCGGTGGCCGTTGGCGGGCGCTGAACCGCCATCGCTCCGCCTGGTGATTGCCTTCGGCAGGCAACCGCAAACCGGCGGCCATCCCTGAATACCGAGGGGAAGAACCCCCACACTCCGGCCAAGGCCTCATTCCATCATTTTTGCCAGATCAGCGTGTGCCGTGACCAGTTTGCCACAGGGGGCGCGCAGGGCCAGGGCGGCCAGCCAGCCTTCGCCCGGTTCCAGATGCTCCAGCGTCCAGGGGGCGGCAGTTTGTTCGCAGCCATCGATGCGCAACAGGCGGGCGGGGTGACCCGGCTCGAGCGTGACTTCCACCCGGTCGAGCCCAAACCCGATACCCACCGCGGTGGCTTTCAGAAAAGCCTCTTTGCGCGTCCAGGCATGGAAGAAGCCCAGACGCTGCTGGGCTTCCCCCGTCAGCCCCTCCAGGCAGATCACCTCACTGGGATGGAAATAACGACGGGCCAGCGAGGCGCGGTCGGTCACATCGCGCAACCGTTCGATGTCCACCCCCAGCTCGGCGTGGGAGGCCACCGCCAGCAACCCCATGCCATGGGAGTGGGCGATGTTGAAAAACAGTGGCAGGCCGGTGGTTTCAGCCAGAACCGGCTTACCGTTGCCCGCGGTGGCCAGTCGCACTCCACGCGGGTCGTGGCCCAGCAAGCCACCCAGCAACAACCGCAGAAAACCACGCCCATTGACAAATTCAGCCCGGGCACGCGCAGACCTGAGGCGGCCCGCGCGCTGAGATTCGTAGTCATCAAGCAGGGGCCCCAGGCCGTCCAGGTGCGGGCCAGGCGCGGTGGAGAACGAAAACACCCAGACCTCGTCACCCGCGGGAGGGGAACCGGGGAGGTTCTGCAAAGGGGCCCAGGCGGGTTGCATGGCTTAGCCGTCCATGCCGCCGGGCACGGCGAGATTGAAGGCGTGGGGATGATGCTGAATGATTGCGGTACCGTTCGCCGGCCAGATGATGGCCACCACATCGAAACGCAAATCGAGGGCCTGCAAGCCATGGCGTTTGCGAAACCACAAGGCCATGCGACTGACACGACGCTGCTTTTCCAGATTGACGGAACGGGCAGCGTCATCCGGGTGGCCGCTCTGACGCGAGCGCACTTCCACTACCACCAGGGTGCGACCGTCGAGCACCACCAGATCGATTTCGCCCAATGGGCACGACGCATTGCGCGCCACCAGTTTCCAGCCTTTTTTGCGCGCCCAACGCCAGGCCAGACGCTCCGCGCGGTCCCCCCACCAGCGTCGCCACCAGGTACGGGGCGGCTGGTGCTGCGCGGCGGCAACCCCCCACCAGCGTCGCCACCAGGTACGGGGCTGCTGGTGCGAGCTGTCCACCGGTATGGGTGGCGGCGCCATGAGAGTGATCAGGCCTTGGGCTTGCGCTCGCGCAGACGGGTGGCCTTGCCCACGCGATCGCGCAGGTAATACAGCTTGGCGCGGCGGACAACACCGCTGCGCTTCACTTCCAGCTTGGAAATCAGCGGGCTATAGACGGGGAAAATACGCTCAACGCCTTCACCCTGCACGATGCGACGCACCGTGAAAGCCTCGGTGCCGCCATGGCCGGTCTTGGAGATGACCACACCGGTGAAGGTCTGGTTGCGCTCCTTCTCGCCTTCCAGGATGCGCAGATGCACATCGACGGTGTCGCCCACCTGAAAGGGGGGAACTTCGGGAACACCCTTGGCCTTCTCGCGGATGGCCTTGGCGTCAGTGGCGATCTGGTCTTCGACCAGCTTGATCAACGGATGTTTCATGGTCGCGATCCTCCTAAAATCATTGCGAACTGGTGGTTCCGATAGCCTGTCTGCAGCGTCCCCGAGGCCACCGGGCCTCGCCTGCGCGGCTCAAGTGCCGCTCCTGCCTGTCTTGCTCCGTTCCTGGGACTGCCTTTGGCGCCAGAGGCGAATGGCCTCGTGATTACCGTCGAGCAGCACCTGGGGCACTTCCATGCCACGATATTCGCGCGGTCGGGTGAAGTGCGGATACTCGAGCATGCCCGGCTCGCTGTGCGATTCCTCGTCAGCACTCCGGGGATCTCCGAGAAAACCCGGCAACAACCGGGCCACGGCATCGATCAACACCATGGCCGGGGCCTCACCACCATTGCAGATAAAATCACCGACGGACAATTCAAGCGGCTCCAGCCCCAGCCGGATACGCTCGTCAAACCCCTCGTATCTGCCACACAGCAGCACCAGCCGCTCCTCCACCGCAAGCTGGGCCACCCGCGTCTGGTTCAACCTCTCCCCCGAAGGGGTGAGCATCACCAGCCTGCCTGGCCCGCCATTCCCTTGCGCCTGAACCGCCTCCACCGCACGAAAGAGAGGGTCGCACAGCAACACCATCCCTGGCCCGCCGCCATAAGGGCGGTCGTCGACACTGTGGTGAGGCTCAGCTGCCCAATCACGCCAGTTCCACAGGTGAATCCCCAGGATCGACTTGTCGCAGGCCTTGCGCACCAGACTTTCCGCCAGGTAGCCCTGGAAGATGCCCGGAAACAAGGTCAGCACATCGATCCGCATGGGTCAGAACCGCCTGCGGAGGGTGTGGAATCAGCCCGCGGCCGTGGAGGCCGCAGCGGCTTCCAGACCCTTGCACTTGTCCATGAACTTCTTCAGCAGCACGGCAACATGCTCGCTGGGCTTGGCGCCAACGCTCATCCAGTATTCGATGCGCGCGGGAACCAGCGTGACGGACTTGTCTGAATCGGGAACATGGGGATCGTAGGTGCCCAATTCCTCGATGACACGCCCGTCACGGGGCTGGCGATGATCGATCGCCACAATTCGATAAAAATGCCGGTGCTTACGGCCCATTTGCTTCATTCGGATACGCACTGCCACAAAATCACCTCGTCTTTCGCCAGGCACAAGGCCTGGCACTAACTGGCCGTCATCCTGATCTGCAATCCTAACGGTACCACCCCGTCACCCGCCACACGGAAACCGGCCGCCCCAGGCGCGACTCAGCCCTTTTTCTTCTTCTTTCGCTCTTCCGCCCGCTCGCGCGGACTCTTCCGGTGCCCCGTATCACCCTTGGTGGCCAACCGGGCACCTGGCATAAACGCCCCCATCTTCCCCATATTGGTCATCGCCTTGATCTTCTCGAACATCGACTGGCCCGCAAACATTTTCATGAACCCGCGCGCCTGCTCAAACTGGTTCAGGAGCTGCTTCACTTCCTCCGCCTTGGTACCACTCCCCTTGGCAATGCGCAGCCGACGGTTGTAATCGATGCAATCAGGATCGTTCTTTTCGGCCTTCGTCATGGAATCGATAATGCCCTGGATGCGTTTCAGGCCCTCATCGGGATCCTGACCGGCTGGCATCATCTGGTTCATACCGGGCATGCTGGCCAGCAGATCCTTGGCCGAGCCCATCTTTTTGAGCATTTCCATCTGTTTGCGGAAATCATCGAGACTGAAAGTGCCCTTTTCGAGCTTCTTTTGCTGCCGAAGGCGGTCTTCCTCGGAAATTTCCGCCTGCACACGGCTGACCTTCTCCACCAGCGACAGCAGGTCGCCCTGGCCCAGAATCCGCTGAGCCATGCCCTCGGGCCGGAATTCTTCCAGACGGTCGAGCTTCTCGCCCACGCCAAGGAACTTGATGGGAACCTTGGTGACCTCCTTGATGGAGAGGGCAGCGCCACCACGGGCATCGCCATCCATTTTGGTGAGGATCACCCCGTTGAGTTCCAGCGCGTCGTTGAACGCCTTGGCGCTGTTGACGGCATCCTGCCCCGTGAGGGCGTCGCAGACAAAATAGGCATGATCAGGCTGAATGACCCGGTCGATCTGCCGCAGCTCTTCCATGGGCATCTCGGCCACATGCAGCCTGCCAGCAGTATCGAGGATGACCAGATCGCGCAGCAGTTGCTTGGCCCGGGCTATACCGTTCTTGCAAACCTCAACCGCCCCGGGACCCGAAACCCGATTGCCACGGTCATCGTAGATACCGGGCTCGATATGGACCGGGATGTTGAGTTGCTCACCCAGCACACGCAGCTGCTCAGTCGCCGCGGGGCGCTGCAGGTCGGCACCGACCAGGATGGGCTTGCGGCCCTTGCCAACGGCCCACAGTGCCAGCTTGGCGGCAGTAGTGGTTTTCCCCTGCCCTTGCAGACCGCACAGCATGATCACAGCGGGACGATCTTTACCGGGTTTGGGCAGGGTGGCATCCACCGGGCCCATCAGTTCGACCAGCTCGTCGTACAGGATCTTGAGGATCTGCTCGCCGGGGTCGAGCGTGCGCAGCACCTCTTGACCAACGGCTTTTTCAGTGACGCGGGTCAGGAAATCGTGCGCCACCTGGTAGTGGACATCGGCATCGAGCAGGGCTATGCGCACTTCCTCGAGCGCTTCGCGGATATTGGCCTCGGTCAGCCGACCGCGGCCCCGCAAGCGTTTGAGGGCATCACCCAGGGTGCGTTGCAGGCTCTCGAACATGGCGCCCGGCTAAATCATATACGGTCCGGCTTGCTTCCCCACCTTGGGGAATTGCGCCAGAGCCTTGAATCTTGCATCCTAACTGCCGGCCGGGGGAGACGCAACTCCAGCGGTCAGGGCTGTGGCCAGGCAGGTCCCCATTATCCGCTGCAACCCGGATTCGCTGCAAGCCGGACGGAAGGGCATGACGCCTAAGGGCCCATCCGTACACTTGTACTATTCAGGCCGAAAGGCCTGAATGAACCACGCAAGCCATGCTTGCGCCAGACAGCTTCCGCTTCCATCATATTGCTTGTGAAAGGTTGCGAAACGGTATGCAAACTTTCACTTTCCTGGGCACCGGCACTTCGGTGGGTATCCCCATGCTGGGATGCTCCTGCCCGGTTTGCATCTCCACCAACCCCCGGAACAACCGCTACCGCTGCGCTGTGCTGTTGCGCCTCAACGGTGGCAACCTGCTCATCGACACCCCCCCCGAATTACGCTTGCAACTCTTGCGAGCCGCCACTCCGGCCATCCATGGGGTCTTGCTCACCCATTACCATGCCGACCATCTGCACGGTCTTGACGACCTCCGGCCCATCCCGTTTCTCATCGGCGGGCCGGTGCCGCTGTATTGCAACAGCGACACCGAAGTGCGCCTGCGGACCGTCTTCAGTTATGCGTTCGGCCCAGGGTCGGAACTGGTGCGCCAGGGGTTTGTGCCCAAACTGACGATCAACCGGATCACCAACGCCCCATTCGAAGTGCTGGGGCAGCAGGTGATCCCCATCCCGCTCGAGCATGCCCACTTCGATGTGCTGGGCTTTAGGATGGGTAATCTGGCCTATTGCACGGATGTGAAAACCATCCCCAAATCCTCATGGCCCCTGCTGGAGGATCTGGATGTGCTGGTGCTGGGCTGTCTGCGCCGGAAATCGCATCCCGCGCATCTCAGCCTCGACGAAGCGCTGGATGTGATCGACAAGCTGCGGCCCAGGCAGACCTATCTGACCCACATCTCGCACGACCTCGATCACGATGAACTGTGCCGGGAACTTCCCGCCGGCGTGTTGCCGGCCCACGACGGCCTGACCATCGAGATGCCCTGAAACCGCCACCCGGCCACCACCTGGAAGATACCCATGAGTCCCGCTGCCGAAGCGCCGAACGCCGAACTCCTCGCTCACCTGGCGCGCCATGGCCAGGAACATCTGCTGGCAGGCTGGGAGCATCTCGACACCGCCACCCGTTCCACTCTGGTGCGTACCTTGTCGGAAATCGACCTCACCGCACTGGCCCGATTGCACGCGCTGCGTGACGCACCCGCCTGTTTGCCAGACCTGTCGCAGGCCTGCGCCCCCACAATTCAGTCAGGTGAGCCCAATGGGGTGATGGAAACGCTGGGCTCGGTGGCAATCGCCAGTGGGCGTGTGGCCGTGGTCCTGGTGGCAGGTGGGCAAAGCAGCCGCCTCGGGGTTTCCCTTCCCAAGGGAGTATTCCCGGTCACGCCTGTGACCGGCAAATCTCTCTTCCAGGTGCATGCCGAGAAGTTGGTGACCCTGGGACGCCGCCACGAGGTCACGCCGCCACTTTTTGTCATGACCAGCCCGGCCACCGACTCGGCCACCCGTGATTTCTTTGCCGCGCATGGCAATTTCGGTCTACCCACCGTGACCTTTTTCCAGCAGGGCACCATGCCATCTGTGGAGATTGCGACGGGCAAAATCCTGCTGGAGGCTCCGGGCAAGCCTTTTCTGGCCCCAGACGGGCATGGCGGCTGCCTGTCGGCTCTGGAGAAACAGGGCCACCTGGCCTGGATGCAAGACCGCGGCATCCGCACCGTCTTCTACTTCCAGGTGGACAACCCGCTGGTGCGGGTCGCCGAACCGTCTTTCATCGGTCGCCACCTGCGGGCCGAGTCTCAGGCTTCGAGCAAAGTGGTTCCCCGGCGTTTTCCGGGAGAAAAACTGGGGGTTTTTGTGTCGCTGGCAGACCGTTGCCATGTCGTCGAATATTCTGATCTGCCCCCGGATCTGTCCACGGAGCGCTTGGCGGATGGTTCGCTGCGCTATGCCGCCGGCAGTCCGGCCATCCATCTTTTCTCGGTGGATTTTCTGCGCCAGGTTGCCGCAACCGGCTACGGGGCCGATGATCCCTCCACAGACAAGCTGCCTTTCCACATTGCCCGCAAAAAGGTACCGCATGTCGACCCGGCCACCGGTTCAATGATCACACCCACCGCTGAAAACGCCCTGAAATTCGAGCGCTTCATCTTCGACGCGCTGCCACGGGCCGAACGCTGGTTGCTGGTGGGCGCCCTCCATGAGGAGGAGTTCGCCCCGCTGAAAAACGCCGAAGGCCCCGATAGCCCCCAGACGGTGAAGTTAGCGCAATCACGCCTGGCAGCCGGCTGGCTGGCCCACGCCGGGGTGAAAGTACCCACCGACGGGCAAGGCAACCCGCCAGCCCCCGTTGAGATCAGCCCCCTGGTGGCGCTGGAACCGGGTCATTTGCGGGGCCTGTACCTGCCCGAATGGGTAGAGGGCAAACCGTATCTGCTCGATGAGGCCTATGAACTCCGCGGATAAGGAATGTGCCGGCCTGGGTGCAGCCGCCGGTGTGGTTGCGGCGACAGGAGATCGCTGCTGTGTGTTTTTCCAAGGCATGAAAAGGAGTTGACGGATGAGTGAAACCAATCCCCTGCCGCCCGGGCGTGTGCATGGACTGATCATGGCCGGTGGTGGCGGCACCCGTTTCTGGCCGCGCAGCCGCCAGAAGCTGCCCAAGCAATTCCTTACCCTGCAAGGCGACCGGTCGCTGCTGCAGCAGACCGCCGACCGGCTGGAAGGCCTGGTGCCCCCGGAAAACTTGCTGGTCATCACCAGCAAGGATCATGTGGGCCGCACCCACGAACAGTTGCCCCACCTGAAACCGGGTCAGGTGGTGGGCGAACCGACTGGCCGTGACACAGCCCCGTGCGTGGGCCTGGCGGCTGCCCTGGTGGCTCGTCGTGATCCGGAGGCCATTCTGGTTACCTGCCCAGCCGACCATGTGATTGAACCCGTTGCCTCTTTCCGGCGCGCCTTGCAGGCTGCCTGCCTGATGGTGGAAGAGCACCCTGGTGCCTTTGTCACCCTGGGTATTCCTCCCACTTTTCCATCCACTGGCTATGGCTACATCCAGCGTGGTGAACCCTTGCCAGCCCGTATGGGGATTGAGGCGGCGCGGGTGGGCGCCTTCAAGGAAAAGCCCGCCGCCGAACAGGCCCGGGAATATGTGCGGACGGGTGAATATTACTGGAATGCGGGAATCTTCATCTGGAAGGCGAAGGCGGTGCTTGATTCGCTCCAGAAGCTCCGGCCCGGCCTTTTCGCGGGTGTGACGGAGATCGCCGACGCATGGGATACCCCACATCGGAGTGAAGTGCTCGAGCGGGTATTCCCCACGCTGGAAAAGATCAGCGTGGACTACGCCCTGCTGGAATGCCACCCGCAGGTGCTGGTGCTGCGCGCCCCGTTCAACTGGGACGATGTGGGCAGCTGGCTGGCCCTGGAGCGCCTGCAACCCCAGGACGCCGACGGCAACACCGTGCAAGGCAAGCACCTGGGAATTCGTACGAAAAACTGTGTCATCTCCGGGCAGTCAGGCACACTGATCACCACCCTGGGGGTGGAGGATCTGCTGATCATCCAGGATGGCGAATGCCTGCTCATTGCCCGCAAGGATGAAGAGGGCAATGTGAAACAACTGGTCGAGGAGATGAAAAAACGCCAATTGGGTAACCACCTGTGATGTCCTCCCAACCGCCGCCCGGAAAAGTCCTGGCTGTGGATCCGGGCGAACGGCGCATTGGCTTTGCCATCAGTGACCCCGAACGGAAATTCTCGTTCCCGTTGACGCAACTGACACGCACCACGCCCGAACGCGATGCGGTTTGGCTGAAAAACCTGGTCGCCGAGGAGCGTGTGGTGCTGCTGGTGGTGGGCCTGCCGGTACTGGGGGGTGGTGAAGAGGGTTCCAGCGCCGGACGCGCCCGCGACCTGGGAACATGGATGGGTCAGGTGACCGGCCTGCCCCTGATTTACCATGATGAATCGTATTCCACCCGGCTGGCGGAGCGAAAGCTGTGGGGTGCCGGCCTCAGTCATGCCCGGCGCAAGGAACGCCGGGACGCGGTGGCGGCCCAGGGAATCCTCGAGGCCTGGATTGAGGCAGAATGCCCGGGTGGCTGAACATTTTCCCGGATTTTGCCGAGGGCCAGCAACAGAAGCATTCACTTGAGAGGTGACAGGATGGCAGCAGACTACACGGTGGCCCTGGTGGCTGATCCCGACTACGGCCCCCGGATCACCCAGGTGGCTGAAGAGTTTGACACCTGGGTAATCCACAGCCGGATCAACCGGTGGGTGGTGGATCGGCTCTGGCAGAGGAATGCCGCGCTGGAACTGACCTCGGTGGTGACCATTTTCAGCATTCCCGCGCTGCTCGACTCCAGCGAGTCGTGGCTGGCCATTCTTGGGGATATCGAACTGACGCACGGCGGCTTGTCGCACGACCCACCGCTGTCACGCCTGAAAGTGTTCGGCTGCCAGATTTCTCCTGAGGCGAATGCGGCCCTGGAGCAGTTCGGCTACGGACCCGCCGAAGCGGAGACGGACGGTTTTTTCGCCACAAAAAAACCTGAAGTCCCCCAGGAAATGTAGACACGACTGGTACCCGGATCCATTTTCGCCAGGCATTCCTGGATACGGCTTGCTGGCATACCGGGAGCCTGGCCAGGTTGCGCCGTCATGCCCTGTCTGGTGCGCTCAATTCCTGCCCGTGAACTCCATCAGCAAAAAGGCCTGCGGCTTCTGCTCGGCCGATCCCTGCGCGTCAGCCTCCCTTTTCTCCGCTGCCGGCAACGGCGGTGATGGTGACCCTGGATCGGGTGGGATTCTTGCGTGGCCGTGACTTTCTGCCAGGAATTCCCTGTTTTCCCCAGCCGGACCGATCCAGCCGGGTTTACGGCCAAGCCATAACCTTGCAATTGGCCGTAGGCAAACCTTTCAACTGGCCGTACCATAAGCTTTCAACTGGCCGAATCATGGGCCGGTTGGCCTGGGCGAATCACCATGAATTATCCGCGTTTCGCAGAGCCAAGACTGGTGGAAGCCCTGGAGGACACCCCGGTGGTGCTCATCCAGGGGCCACGGCAGTGTGGCAAAACCACCCTGGCCCGGATGGTTGGCGGAAAGCGGGGCTATGCCTACTGGAGCTTCGATGATGCACTGACCTTGCAGGCAGCCACCATGGATCCCGTGGGGTTTGTGGACAACTTGCCCGGTCGGGTGATTCTGGACGAGGTTCAACGCGTCCCCGGTTTATTCACAGCCCTGAAGGTGGCCGTGGACCGTAACCGTGAGCCTGGGCGTTTTTTGCTGACCGGGTCCTCCAATGTTCTGCTATTGCCAAAACTGGCCGATTCGCTGGCCGGGCGCATGGGACTCCTGCGCCTGCATCCGTTGACCCAGTGCGAATTGGCTGGGCGGGATGCCGGTTTTATTAACCGCCTGTTTGCGGGAGAATTCAAGCTCGCCCAAACAGCAAGGCTGGGGGAGGCGCTGGCCCACCGGGTGGCCGCAGGAGGTTATCCGGCCGCCCTCGCAAGGCAGGCCAGCAAACGGCGGTCGGCCTGGTACCTCGATTACATCGAGACCCTCACCCAGCGCGATGTGCGCGAAATGGCGCGCATCGCCTCGCTGGATATTTTGCCCAGGCTACTGGCATTTGCCGCCGGGCAGACCGCCAGCCTGGTCAATATCAGTGACCTGGCCGCCCCTTTTCATTTGAGCCGCCCCACCATCCGCGAATATGTCACGCTTCTGGAGCGGGTCTTTCTGGTGGACGAGCTGCCGCCCTGGCACACCAACCGTTTGAGCCGCCTGGTGAAAGCGGCCAAGCTGCACATGGGCGACACGGGCCTGGCCTGCGCCTTGCTGGGAATCGATGGTGCAGCCCTGTGGCGTGAACGGGAAAGGTATGGTCAAATGCTGGAAACCTTTGTGTATCAGGAGCTACGCAGGCAGGCGGGGTGGAATCCCGACCCGGTGCGGTTTTTCCACTACCGTGACAAGGACAATGCCGAGGTGGATATTGTGCTCGAGCAGGGTAGTGGTCGCGTTGCCGGAGTGGAGGTGAAAGCCTCGGCAACCGTAGAGGCCAAAGACTTTCGCGGCTTGCGCAAACTGAAGGAGGCGGCGGGCGACCAATTTGCGGCAGGTGTGGTGGCGTACGATGGCGCCACCTGCGTCGGCTTTGGCGATCGCCTGTTCGCGGTGCCGGTGGGATTGTTATGGCAGGTCTGAGCCGCCAGAATATTGCTGGCGGGCCGTTTGATTTCATGCCCTTTCCAACTGAAAAACCGTCACCTCCGGCCGCACATTGAACCGCACCCTGATCAGGTGCCCCACGCCGCGGTTGATGTACATCCGCCGTCCATCGCCCAGGTCAAACTCTCCAGCACTGTAGCGCTTGTTTTGTACGGGCAATAGCGGTGGAGGTAAAAACGGCGGCCTGCACTGGCCGCCGTGCGTGTGGCCGGCAAGAATCCACCCCTGGTAGTGGCCCCAGCCGGGCAGGTCCACCGAATCGGGGTTGTGGCTCAGCACCAGGGCCGGCTTCCCATGCTGAAGGGAGGCCAGGCCTGTGGCCGGATTGAAATTGCCACCCCACAGATCCTCCAGGCCGCAAATCTGCAGGCCGGCCACTTCCGTCACCCCATTGCGCAGTATCGTGATACCGCTGCTGGCGGCCACAGCGCACACCTCATGGGCCACAGCCTGATCGCGGAAAGTCAAACCGTAGTCATGGTTTCCCAGCACTCCACAGGT